>JACQVM010000150.1 GCA_016209785.1 Candidatus Melainabacteria bacterium
GGCTTACCACAAGAGATTGAGAGCATATTTGATGGTCAAGATATCGGCACAATTTGGCAACAATATGTTTCTTCAGCACCCAAAGCTATCTCCAGTCTGCACGAGTGTGAGCTAAACATCAACCAGCTCATCTTCAAGTGCCTTGCAGATTCAGCTCAGTTAGACTCACAAGATATCAGTATTCTAGAGAGCTGGCTTGAAAAAGAGCATGCTCAACAGAGCCAACTAAGTCATTTAATTTGCACACAGGAAGACTTTGCCCACCTCGTGCTTTATTACACTCTGATACGCTCTATGGACAATGGCTCCGCTAGCTACTCTGCTAGACTACGGACACATGGCATTAGTCCTTGTTTTTCGTTGCTGCTGCCATTAAGTGACAAACAAAAAATTGCTTCAGTCTTAGGACTTAAACTACAAACCATACAGTGGCTGGAATCAACCTTTGCCATGCCACTAACGTCTTACTTGATTGGCAAATTTGGTAAGACACACCGTCGCTGGTTCCATGGCAGCCCACTTTTGTTTTGCCTGTCGGTTGCTGATTCAGAAGTACTTCTTATCACCTCATCAATGGCCATGCGCCATCTATCATCCACATGTAACACCAACTTAGAAATGCACTGGAGCAAGGCCATTGAACTCTGGCACAAGCAGGCAGCATGCCATGGCGCCGCTCATTTCAACAATAGTTTAGACATGCAACTTACAGATTTGCTTGCACGGGCAAGTAAAATTTGCTCAGAAACTGTCCGCAAGCTGTCTAGCACCTACAATTGGACGGGTGCTGACCTAGAAATAGCTTTAAGACAATTACAAACTTAACTTCAGAATTCCTGATCTCAGGCGATAAGTTTAAAATCCGCTTGGCTAGTTCTGGGGACTGAGGCCCACAGTCAGAGTTTCCCAAATGTTGTCGACAAAAAGGGGATTAAAGATGCGAACGTCCCGGACATTAAACCGCTGCTCTCCGTTATAAAGGACCACGCCTGCAGTGGAGCTCTTTAGCCCCAACACCTGGAGCCACTCGAGTCTCTTTACAAACTCCGACGAAAAGGTCGCCGCAGACTTAATCTCTACCGGCACGATTGCACCTTTTTCGCGAATGAGCAGATCAATCTCATTTCCGTGGGAGTCTCGTAAGAAATACATTTCCGGCCTGATCCCGCTGTTGAAAGCACCCTTAGCAATATCTGCTATGACAAGATTCTCGTACAGACTTCCTCTCAACGGATCGCGGAATGCCTGTTCCGCCGTGTGAATGCCAAGCAAGAAAGCTGCCAGTCCCACATCCGTAAAGAATATCTTCGGAGACTTGATGACACGTTTGTGGACATTCTCGAAAAACGGTGGTAACTCGAACACTACATACGATGCTTTCAGCACCGAGAGCCAATTTCGGATTGCTGTGCTGGAGACGCCCACATCGTTTGAGAGCGAGGCAAGATTGACGATTTGTCCGACTCGGCCTGCCAGAAGCGTAATGAATTTCTGAAACTGTGATAGGTCGCGCAACTGGATTAACGCCCGCACATCGCGCTCGACATAAGTTTGCAGGTATCCGTTATAGAACCTGCGCGGCTCAAGACCTTCTTCGTGAAGCCGTGGGAAGCATCCACTGACGATAAGTCCGAAAGGAGAATGGTGAGACTCGTAACGGCGCAGCTCACGAAGCGAAAAGGGCCACAAAGTGAGCATGGCAGTTCGACCTGCCAGCGACTGAGTAATAGCCTCGTGCAGCTGCGGCTGATGGCTACCGGTGAGGATGAACCGCCCGCACTTCTTGCTTTTGTCAACCATCCCCTGGAGATAGGAAAGCAGAGCAGGGAGACGCTGCACCTCGTCCAGGATGCCGCCTCCCTCCAGCTGTTCGAGAAATCCCCGAGGATCGGCTTCGGCTGCCATGTAAACATCCGGGTCCTCCAAGGAAACATACGGCTTATCTGGAAACGTCATCCGGGCAAGCGTAGTCTTGCCTGATTGGCGAGGCCCTAGTATGGTTACCACTGGATACTCCGCAGCAGATTGGAGCAATTCCTTGGCAATATCTCTTGTAATCATAGAGATATAATATGTTGATGTTGTGTAAAGTGCAAGTTTAAGTTAGGATTTGCACAGGATAAACCCATTCGCACAGCTTGCCAGAGTCAATGCGTGTTGTTACCAATCAATGCCTACAGCACTGACCTATGCCCTGCCCAAACATAGCGCTTAAGCAGCGATGCTGGCCGAAAGCGCTCACCATACCGTGCAAAGAGCACCTCCAATCCAGACAGACATTGGGCAAGCCCTAATTCAGCAGCGAGCGTAAGCGGCCCCTTGCGCATACCAAGACCAGCCATAAGGGCAGGATCAAGATCCTGTGCATCACATATTTTTTCCTGCAAGACAAGAAAAGCTTCGTTAATCATGGGAAGAAACAAGCGCTCAACTCTAAACACAGAGCCAGTTTGGTCACCAGCTTGCAAAAGACGGTCAACTCCAATGTTGGCCACAATTTCTTGTACTTTAGGATTAACTCCTTTTCTTTTGCGGCTTGCTGCATCATATAAGTAAAATCCTTCGCCAGTTTTTTGTCCCAGCAAGTTCTTCTTTACCATTGCTTCAAGCAGTGGAGCTGGCCGAAACCGCTCACCATACTCCTGATAGTTAAGACTGGCTACCGCCAGACCTACGTCAGCACCATTCATATCCCGTAAGGCAAATGGCCCAATTGGCATTACAAATTCTGTTGCCGCTTGATCAATTTCTTCTTGAGATACAGTACCTTCCTGAAGGCACCAAAGTGCTTCATTCATATAACGGCCTAAAAGCCGGTTGACCAAAAATGAAGGACATTCGTCTACACGTATGGCAAGTTTGCCTAGCAACTCCCCAAACCCTATAGCCGTGCGCACGGTTTCAGGCGAAGTATCCAGTCCAGGGACTATTTCAACTAACTTCATCACATGCGCAGGATTAAAAAAGTGCATGCCCACAACCTTGTGAGCACGCTGTGTACAGGCTCCCAATTGAGTTATTGACAGACAAGAAGTATTGGTAGCAAAAATAGTA
>JACQVM010000141.1 GCA_016209785.1 Candidatus Melainabacteria bacterium
CCACCCAACAGATCAAAAAATTATCTCTAAAGTGGCACTGATTGATTTTAACTATGATGATGTCGACGGCAGTGGGCAAACCCTCACAAACCCTACAGTAACAGCTACTACCAGTGTTGACGTAACACTACCAGCACGAGTTACATTTATGGGATACAATTTCCCGTCACAAGAAAAACTTACTTTCAAGCGAACATATAAGTATCCAATTATCAAGTTAAAGTTACAGCAGACCTAGGTCCTTAGCCTGCTCAATTCCCAGGCGTCAGACAACTGCTCCTTGTTATCCAGGTGGTCCAATCATTGCAATTACACACAGAAACAGCCCAATACCAACCCCCAATAGTCCAAACAAGGCTGATTCGATAAGGTTCTTAGCATCCAAGGCACCTTTGACAAAGACACCGCCAGCCCCAACAAAGATGGCACCAATTACAAACATAAGCAATCTGTCGGGCATTATTGGGTCTTCTCTTTGCTAGGCAGGCTCAGGTGCCCAGCTAAAGCAATCGCAACGGCCACACAAGCAAGCACCTGTAAGGACAACATTATCACCAAACGAACCCTGTCAGGATTATCCAGTCCCTCCATGGTCCCGAGCTGATCCACTCGTGGTCTAGCTGGAGGCAATGGCACCGCCCCATGTCCTTGAGCACCAACAGGCTGCATAACTACACCGGACAACACCAATATGGTCAGGCAACATAGAGCAAATTTCTTTACTAACAACGCATAATTGAGCATATTTGTCATTCCAGGAAGCCGTTACACTTACAATTCTAGGGCACGCACCATTGCACGGGGCTGTGGTTACTAAGTTCCATCAAAATGCTCTTCTAGGCAAGCCTGGACGTACGTCATCTTTCTCAATAATTACTGGCAGCCTTCGTCGTCCCCAGTTGCCCTTTTTCTTATCAAATAGCCCAGGCACAATTTGTCCACAAAAAGCACATTTGTTGCCCTTCAAACGATAAACTCCCAAGGCAAACCAATCACGTTCAATTAAACACTCACCACAACCTGGGCAATAGGTACTTTGGTTTTCTACATCGTATACATTGCCCACGTAAGCAAATTTAATGCCTGCTTTAATGGCTTGCGTCCGTGCTCGTACTAAAGTAGCTGGCGGTGTCGGAGGACGGTGCATTAACTTAAAATCTGGATGAAACGCTGTAAAATGCACAGGAACATCATCACCCAGATTAGTAACAATCCAGTCGCACATACGCTCAATTTCTTCTGGTGAGTCATTCTCTTCAGGGATCACTAGATTTGTGATTTCAAACCAAACATTGCTTTCATGCTTCAACCACTTAAGTGTGTCCAGCACAGGCTCTAGGTGAGCTAAGCTCAAGTGCTGATAAAATATCTCAGTAAAGGCCTTCAGGTCAACATTTGCTGCATCCATCACAGCATAAAATTCAGGGCGCGCCTCAGGTGTAATGTACCCTGCAGTTACAGCTACGGTCTTAAGACCACGCTCATGGCAAGCTTTTGCAGTGTCAATGGCATATTCTGCCCAAATTACTGGATCGTTGTATGTAAAGGCAACGCTAGCACATTTTAACTTCACAGCCGCTTCAGCAATTTCTTCTGGAGTAGCTTGTTCACTTAATAATGCTGTTTCCCTAGATTTGCTAATTGACCAGTTTTGGCAAAACCGGCACCCTAAGTTGCAACCAGCAGTGCCAAAGGACAAAACACTTGTTCCAGGCAAAAAGTGATTAAGTGGCTTTTTTTCCACCGGATCCACACAAAAACCTGTGCTTAATCCATAGGTTGTAAGAATCATCTGCCCACCAACATTTTGCCGCACAAAGCAAAAGCCGCGATCCCCAGATTTCAATACGCAGGCGCGCGGGCACAAGTCACAGTGTATGCATGAGTCTCCCTCAAGGGTGTGCCACCACCGCCCACGATAACTCTCTGTTAACACAGCCGGCTCAGACATACCTAATAAGCTCAGCCCTGCCATGTGTTCTTCTTCCAGATCTTCTTTCTGGGGAGATCCGCTGGCACTCACGCTCTGGTACTGAGGAAGTTTGTTGCCACAACTCATAACTTTTCTCCCACACTTACCTGACCTTACCGTGGGAGGTCAGCTACCATTAGCTGCTTTTATCTACATCTTAGCGCCTTTTGCTTGTAAGCCTTGGACGTCCACATTTAATGTTAATTCCATGGCCTTTCTAACCAAAACCTGGAATATCCGTATATAGGCAGATGATTCTTCCGGACAACAAGAAAGCCAAAATTACCATGATACTTAACGTACACCTGGCTCTATTAGTTCAAAGTATTTGTCCTTGGACAGGTCTTTTACATTTTATTCTTGACAACAGTCTATCTCACACCGACAATGTAGGGTGGGCCGGGTTGTATTAACTTTTTCCGTAACCACTTAGGTAGTGTTCATGACCACAGACAAGGTTCAACCAAAACCAGAAACGCACGAACACCCTGCTCAGGCTGGTCATCCTAACCCTGAAGTAGAAGCTAAGGAAGCCGCGACCAGTTGCTCAAATCATGCTCTTGATGAATACAAAAGGCAAACGTTGGAGCACAAGAAACCAACCAACGAGCGCTTGGCTGAGAGCTCAACTACTCCACCATCTCAAGACAAAGGCGAAAATGCTACACCTAGTAAGAAGCCTTCTGAAGATTCTTGGTGGGACTACCTTGTACTAAACAACCCTTTTCATCAGTCTGCTAAGCCAGAGTCCACACCAGAGGCAAAAAAAGACAACCGCAAAGACGACAGTATGTGGGACAAACTACAATCGCTGCTCTTCGATGATGTACCTGCTGGAGACTCGACCCGGACCAATGACAGCACGCCACACTCGTCCAGTGAATTTCAAACACTACCAGATGGCACAAAAGTCTACAAAGATGGCTCGGTAGTAATATCCGATAGTACAGCCAAGGCACTGAAGGATGCAGCTCCTGATCAAACCATTGTCCAGACTTATCAAGACCAAGATGGCAAAGACGTTCGGCTTGAGTTTAAGGATGGCAAGGTCACACGTGTCGCACCTGATGGCACTACCACAGAAGTTAGTAAAGATAAAATCCGTATACAAGACACCGAAGGGACAACTACGGAAGTTGACAAACAAACCAAGAAAGTCCAGGTGGTTAATGCCGAGCGTGGCGTTACGTTTGAGCAAGACACTGAAAATGGAACTAGAACTTTCCGGGTCAAGGATGGACCCACAATTACCAGACAAAAAGACAAGGTTGTAGTTGCAAACCCTGATGGTACGCAGCAAGAATACACGGAAGAAGAATTTAGAACAAAGTTTCGCGGCAAAGATGGCAGCCAACGAGAAATTGCCATTGATTTAAAGGTAGGCTCAATGGAAGACAATGAGTCTACCACTGATGTTGATGACATTCGTGTACGCAACAACAGAGTAAAAATCAAAGACGACGATGGCACCATTATTAGGCGCCGCCAGGATGGCACTGTACGCATAAAAACTCCTGATGGGGTGTCCCTTCTCGTCGACAAAGATGGCAAGGTCAGTCAGGTAATAACTGAGGGCATTGACGAACATGGCAAGCCAAAAGTAAAGAAAGTCCCCATTACCAAAGACAACTTACCTGAAGGATGCACTATTGATAATGAAGGCCGTATCCATCTTAAAAGTGGTCTGATAATTGGCAAAAACAGGCAAATCATCACCAGTCGTGGTGATGTTTTGGATGCTGCTAAAGGTGAAGTTACTGGGCGCGACAGTCAAGGCCGTAAGTTTTCAGCTTCTTGTACAGAAGGCGGTGGTAAATGCCGCACAGCGGATGGCACAGAAACTACCGTCGACACTAAAACTGGCAAAGTTCATTCAACAGATCATAAGGGTCATGACGTTGACTGGGACTCGCATTCTAAAGAGTTTAAGACTAAAGACATAACCATGACAAGCTCTGAAACAACTCTTTGGAATGGTACCAAAATAGGTACAGATGGCTCACTACATCATAAGGACATGTTTGTAGACAGCAAGGGCAACGTTCAGTTTGCTGATGGCTGCACCATGCACGCCGATGGCACTGTTTACACACCCGATGGAGGACGATATCACTGTGATTATCAAAGTGGTGGTCCTAAAACACCAGATAGCGTAGCAGCACTGGCCACCAGCCTAGCTGCCTCACTTGCTGGAAAAACTGACATTAGTCCCAGCGACATTGCCGCCATGAACGGAGTGTTAAGCCTTCTTGGTGGTATGGCAGCAATGCTTACCGACAGAGGCTGCTTGACTGGCTATGCGACAGTAAAAGCAGCCCAAGGCACCTTGCTTGAAGCATTAGCCCGAGCTTCAGGCAAACCGGCAAATATACCTGTCAGTCCTGCCGCAGCCCAACAACCTACAGCAACGGAATTACCGAAGGGCACGGCTTGACCTTGCCCGCCACTTCTTTCAGTGAGTCCAGGAAGCTTGGGCCCAGGTGTTCTGCTGGAATCCAGGCACGCTCGCGCTCATATGCTGCTGCTGCAGGGTCCTGCCACATGTCATAAGGAAATTCATAGCTCTTATGGCGCCGATACCACAGCTCAATTCCTGAGCTTTTCCAAACAACAAGCACAGGCACCGGCTCGCCCTCCCTGTCTCTTTCATCCAAGTAAGTCAGCCAGGACTTGTTCATCCTCACAGCAATACCGCCAGGAAAAACCTTAACCTCATGTACTCTCAACGCCTCCACTACCTCTGGCGTGCACTTATGCACAGCTACTAAAGCGTCATCCCCTTGCCTACACCAGGCAAGCGTTTTAAGAAACTCTAAAAAGCTTCCACAGCTTAAACAGACGTCAACAGCCTCAGTCATTGCCAATCATTAGCCTCACCAAGAGAAACCAGGTACTAAGTGTACCTCAATAATATTGACTGCCCCAGACCGATTCAATTTCATCCATCTGACGAAAAATCATGTGTTTCTCGCGAGGCTCTTTGGTGCAGTAAGCTTGCCAGTAAAGGTCCCACCACTCATGGTAAGCCTTTTCCCTGCCTGCCTGCGATTCTTCTGAAAGCACCTCGTCTCCTAGTACAACAGGTTTTAAAAAACAACCCTCACTGCTGCACATAGGTCCAGAAAAGTCTTCTGGGCTCAGCTTTGCCCCTTTGCTATTCCATGCCTTAACAAGACAATACTGCGTACCTGGATAAAGGTGCTTTATTTCCATCCGAAAGATGTCATCTGCCCGACGGCACCCATCAGGGTGAAACTCAATCAGCCCCTCATCAGGCCAGTTGCTTTTAGGCAC
>JACQVM010000142.1 GCA_016209785.1 Candidatus Melainabacteria bacterium
ATAGTCTTTGTCTTTCTCTCTCCATTCACGCTTTTGCTTTTCTCGATCCCTGCGTCTTTGCTCACCGTCCTCGGCTCCCAAGTTAGCCAGCAGCTCTCTTTCTTCCTGGTCATTAGCTAGTCTTGCTGAGATCAGCCTGCACGTTTCTTCTCTCCGTTCTGCGTAAACGACAACAACGGGAAGCCCGCGTAAGTAACCCGTGAGCGTGTATCTGTCTTCGCCGTAATCTTGCCGTTCATCTGGTTGTTTTATGTGTGGCTGATCGAACAGCTCCTTGGCGTCTTCAAAGTCGATGCCGTGCTTCTCAATGTTGGTCCGGTTATTGTCCGGGTCCCACTCAAACTTCACAGATAGCCCTTTCTGGCTGTCCATACAATTGGATCGACACCGATTCAAAAAAGCAAGCCATTAACCTGGAAAGTCCGCAACCGTTGATTCTTGCCGGGCAGATCATCGGCATAGACTACACAGGCAGGCAACCAATCCAAATCCACCCCAGGCGCTTTTATCTACCAGGCACTCAAGGTCTCTGCCCAAATAACAAAGCCAGTGCATATCTGGTGTGACCCTGAGCCAGCTTCTACTGCCTCTCCGCTGTGCCAAGCAACGGCCGGGGTGGGGACGAATTAAGTTGCCACGAATTAATTCTGCACCAATTGCCACCAGGATTGAAGTTACTGGTACTTAGCGCAGCATTGCTAACCAGTATGCACAAATAGCTCTTGACTTGCCAGTTCACTGTCTTTTAGGGTAAAGCTTGTTCTCTTTTTGCAATTACTCTTCAGGTTAGCCCAAACACAAACGCAATCAAGCCCACATAAAGTCAGTCCTTTCCGCCAGGCGGTTTGTGTTTAGTAGGCATTGCTTTGTCGGTTGGCAGGCAAACCAAGCTGTCCTCCAGAATTAAACGCGCAGCAATTACTGGGTGCCCACACATAAAAGGGTACTCATCTGCAAAGCACACAGGAAGGGGGAACTCGTATGCCCCGGACACTCATTGTCGGTGGCACCTTTGATACTCAAGGTGGCAAGCCATCAAAGATTATCACCAGCCTTAGCGAAGCTACCGGCTACCCTTGCCTCAATGGTGGCACTCTAGATCAATTAACTGCAGTTGACTTCCAAGCAGTCGATGTTCTGGTTTGGGCACCAAATGTCAGCAATGACGAGGACAAGATCCTCCCGGCAATCAAGGCACGCAACCCAAAGCTTTTCTTGATTTCCAGCAAGCGGGTTGTCGAAAAGCAGTATTCTGTCTTTGACGTCATCAGCCGTTTGCTCAAGAGCAGGTCGAACCTGGGTATCAAGATTACCCAAAACCAGGGCACCTATCAGTTTGAGCTGCTTGATCCGTTGGGCAACTGCCTGTGTGCTACGTCATCTGTCGGCGAGCTAGGCGCAGCAATTAAGAGACGCGTGGAAGAGCTTTGTGCGATGACTCGCATTGGCTCAACTTCCATTGGGTCCTGCTGCTCATGCCATCCTACAGTTAACGATGAGTTTGTGCAGCTTGTACGTCAGCTTGGCGATGAGTTTTCCAGATATGTCAACGCCGTAAACCCAGAGCGCTTTCTGGGCAACGCCTCGGCTCGTCCTACTGACAGAATTACGCGCTGTTGCCATGGCTTCCCTGCAATGCGAGCTGATCTTAAGGACAGTCCTGTCTATCTTGTGTCACGACGAAATGTTGACAAAACAACCATGAGCGCAGGCGACTTTGTAGTGGTCACAGCATGTGAAGACAAGGTCGAGTACTTTGGTGATGTGAAACCCTCAGTGGATGCACCAATTCAAATTCGGCTCTTCAACTTCTACAACAAGGTGCGCTACATTGTGCATGGGCATGTGTACGTGTCCGATGCACCGTCCACGCATTCCAAGGTGCCCTGCGGACATGTTGAGGAATTTGCTGAGATTCAAGCACTCTTCCCAGACCCAGACAGCGCCAACTTTACGGTCAATCTCAAGGGGCATGGCTGCTTGATTCTCGCAAGTGACCTGGACTTTCTGCGCCAGCAGAGCTTTGTTGCACGACCATTTCCTGAGAGCTAACCGCCAGCGGAAGAGGGGGTCCACTCACATTTCTCTCCTCCAAACAGAAGACGGTGTTCACGTTCGATAAACTCAACAACTAGACACACCCCATATGCCCGCCTACACCGGTGTATCCTCACACCCTGCAGCAAGAGATGCTCTTGCGCTAAAGATGAGGAATAAACAATAGCAACCGTTAGGTAACATCACCATGCGTATCCCCACACCAGACGACATCGCCCGCCAGGACAGCAACGCAAACCACGCCAAGGAGGTCCAGCGGCTCACAGAGGCGCTGTCAGACGCGTTGTCCCGTCGCAACTATACGCCGTCCGTGCTTGGTCACTTCTCCGACCAGGTCATCTCTGAAGTGGCAGCAGAATTCCGGCAGTCTGGATGGAACCTCACCAAGACTGGACAGGCACGGAGCGAGACCTATTTCGAGCTGCGTGCCGCCTAGCTTCTGTAGCAAACCACACAGTCGAAAAAAAACACATGCCTAATCCAGATCCTTGGTATCTAGATTACTGCACACGCCACCACTGCCCTGCCAACTGCGGACACAGCTTATTGATCCACGATGAACATGGTCCATGGGAGTATCCCACCCACACCGATAGGTGGACTGGACACCAGTGCGTCGGGTCACTGACAAAGATCTCTCGACCTTTTGCCAAAACAGACAGGCTGAGTATGGTCTAGTTAGCAACTCAGACAACCATCACCGCCACACCTGAGGCTTTCTTCTTTTCAGGCTGTAGGTGCAGTTGTACCGGGACAGTGTAAGTCTCCGGTACAACTGCGTATCTCTTTTTTGTTCCAATCCAGATGCTACACGGGCTAGTAGTCGCTTGATGCCAAGATTATCACAGAAACTGTCAGAAAGCCACATCGGTTGGTTTGCGGCAACGGTTGTGAGTCTTGTTCAAGAGTTGATGCACTCGTTGATGAGATAAACCAAGAACTTCTCCAGCATCACGCACACTAATCTTAAGCTGCCTAGTCAGCAACTGTGCAGCTTTTGTCATTGTCGTCTGTAGTTTTTCCTTTTCTTGCTCAGCACGCTTGCGTGTCACTTCAAGTTGTTTAAGAAGTCCCATAGCATTGTCTGGCAGCCTGATATCATCTTCCAGCTCAACTTCATTCACATCATCAATAAACAAACTAATAGCTTCTCTGATTCGACGACGTGCCTGGTCTATGGTTCGACCTTGCGTATGGCAACCTTTTATCTTAGCCACACTGGCTACCCACCAACCAGCTTCGTCTCGTTCATATTTAACTGTATATGTTCTTTTTGCTTTCATTTTGTAACCATCGCTTACCTAAACATGGCTCTAAATCACGCTCTATTGCCTTTAACAGTCCAGGACCAAGCTCTTCACCTGAATGCAATGGCACTGTAGTGTAACAATTACCACAACGAACCCTCACATGAGAGCCTCTTTGCCTTACCTCAACACAGCCACGCCGTCTTAAGATTTGAAGCAGCTTCTTAGCTTTCACTACCTTAGTTTACCACAAACCGTCTAGCGCACTAGACAGTTTTATCCAAACTACTCACTCGTGCTCATAGTCAAACTCGTCAGCAAACCACTGATCAAGGTCTTTATCAAGCGAGGCTAGTTCATCAACATCTATCAGTCCTCGCTTTAGCGCCTCTGCAACAAGGCGAGTCCGAGGATTATAAATCTCCATGCCTGCTGATTCTCTGAGATGCGCGTCTTCACCACCCAATAGCTTGACAAGCAGCATGGAAAGCCTGTTTTGCACTCCCCGAACACTTATATGCCGACGCGACGCTATAGCCTTATCTGTAAGGCCCAGCGTAATATCCAAAAGAGCCTCGTACTCAACATCGCTTAGTGATTGATCCTTACACTGCAAACGTGCTTGCACTCCACGCACCAACGGATCAATGTATGGATTGTCATGCAGAAGCACAGATGTAATTGCATACGCAAGCTTCTCGTCACTTTCACTTTTCAATGCGTAGCCATGAATTGCCTCATCAGGAACAATCTTTCCGAGCTCCCGCACATAAGCTTCTCGATGATATTGAGACCAAAACAAAATCTTTGTCCGAGGGCTCTCCTTCCAGATTTCTTGCGCAGCTTTCATGCCACTCATCTCTGGCATAGAAATATCCATGATAATCATGTCTGGTTTAGCTGTGCGAAAAAGCTTTAGCCCTTCAGCACCATCTTTGGCCTCCAAGACTTCTATTGGACCAGGTACCTGCTCGCGCAGCACTCGGATAGCATGTTGGCGTAAGCTTGCCAGATCTTCAACTACTAGAACTTTGGCCATCTTTTCTCCCGGACAAGTCCATGCGAATTTCTACTGTTGTTCCCTTGCTTTGTTCCCCAGGACGCCAGGCTATTGTAGCGCCGATAAGGTCGCCACGTTGCCTCATATATCTTACTCCCCTCGAGTCCTCACGCAACTTGGCAGGATCTATCCCATTGCCGTCATCAGCCACGCTAATCACCAGATGTGTATTATCTATCTCCATGGTGGCACGCACTGTCTTCGCCTGAGCATGTTTACACACGTTTGTTATTGACTCTTGAACCAACCGATAAAGTAGCGACTGCTCAACCATTGAGAGAGCTTCTAGCTCGTCTCCCTTGAGGCGGCTGCGAAATCTCGGCTTAAATCCAGCACGCTCTGAGCCTCGGCGGAGACAGTCCTCAATAGCTGCAGCCAGCCCAAGGTGTTCCAAAGCCGATGGACAAAGGCTGTCCATTACCTCACGAATCTCATTCATGGCCTGCATCAGCAATTTGCCTATAGTCTCTGCTGCCTCAGCGTCGGGAGTATTAGTATAAGCTTCAAACTTTTGCTTGATTGCCTTCAAATCA
The DNA here is from genome assembly GCA_016209785.1 of Candidatus Melainabacteria bacterium. Lineage (GTDB taxonomy): Bacteria > Cyanobacteriota > Vampirovibrionia > Obscuribacterales > Obscuribacteraceae > JACQVM01. The sequence continues at coordinate 4,899 of JACQVM010000142.1, forward strand.
TTGAGCACCTGATCATGAAGATCGGCCGCTAACATTCGGCGTTCCACCTCATCCTGTTTCACCAGTTGCAGCCTGGCTTCACTAAGCTCCCTGCTTCTTAGCAACAACTCATAGTATTGAGACTCGGACTTCCGGTATTTTAGCTCCAATACCCTTAAACCGTAGCCTGCCAAACAGCCGACAAACACTGCTGCAAAATAGCCAATCAGGTGTCCTCTCAGATGCAGCCATCGCCACAAGCCCCATTCGGCAAGGATGCTAAGCACAAAGAGCTGCACAGTCACAACCATTCGTGGCACTACGGACAGACGAAAGCCAGTCAAGGTAGATGCAGCAGAAAAGCCAAGTATCAGCAACACCTCAAAGGCAGTTTCGGGCCTAAGCGACCAACCGCCAGTACTAGTTTGCAAGTCTGTCTCTGGCAAGTTGGCCTCTCCACCAAAGGCCACCATGAGACGGTTCAAGACCTCTTGCTCGAAGGCTGACAATTCCTTAGAGATAATCGAAGCTATGCAAGTCACAGCAAGCAACGCCACAAGAAGTGGCCACAATTGCTTGGACTTGGATGCAGAAGAAGAGATGACGGCCTCCAATGACATATCAGTATAGCCCTTGTGCTAAGGCTGGACCACACTCCTTGCCAACTGTGCAATTACACCGCCAAGTTGACATGATTCAACATATTTGCCTACACCTAGGCTTGCTATGTTATTGCTGTCAGCAACCAGCAAAACCAATGCTGATCACAACCAGTGCACCCTGGATCCCCACACCAGCCCCCCAAAGCTCCAGGGTGCACTTACTAATAGGGCAATGGTAAACTTTCCTCCATGCCCAAAGTCCTGGTACTACCTGAACACATAGCAAGCCAGATAGCTGCTGGCGAGGTCATCGAGCGCCCAGCCTCGGTGGTAAAAGAGCTAGTGGAAAACTCCATAGACGCTGGTGCTACACAAATTGAGATTGCAGTTGCTTCAGACTGCCGAGACATACGCGTAGCAGACAACGGTTGTGGCATGGAACCAGAGGATGCGGTGTTAGCATTTCATCGACATGCAACATCAAAGCTGTCTAAACCTGAAGATCTCTGGAGCCTGCGTACAATGGGCTTCCGCGGGGAGGCAATTCCGAGCATAGCGTCAGTGTCACATCTAACCTGTTACACACGATCTCATGAGGCCTCCACTGGCACAAAGGTTGACGCAGCCGATGGAACAGTCACCGCCACCGAGACTGGTTGCGCCTCAGGAACGGTAATGGAGTTAACCGACCTTTTCTATAATGTGCCGGCACGCTTGAAGTTTCTCAAAAAACCATCTACAGAATTTGCTCACATACATGAAACGGTGCAAGCCCTGGCCACATCTTTCCCTAAAACTGTCTTTCAGCTTGTTAACAATGGCGAGGTAGTTCTTAAGACATCTGGCTCAGGCAAGCTAGCTCAGTCAATGGTAGAAACTGGCCTAATGTCCGGCAAGGAAGAGCTATGCCAAGTAACATTTGCTGACCTCAAGTATGGCATGGCAATTTATGGATATATTGCTAGACCAATACACTTTCGCGGTGACCGCAAGGGAATTCTTGCAATTATCAACAATCGGCCAGTACGCTGCTCTTTAACTTATAAGGCCCTAGATCAAGCTTATGCCGATCTTATCCCTAAAGGAAAGTACCCGCTGGCTGTGCTCACCATCACCATCGATCCCAATCAAGTCGATGTTAACATTCACCCTACAAAAAAAGAGATTAAGTACAACATAGGCAACGACGTCTTCATGGCCATTCACCGCGCAGCAACGGAGGCTCTACGGGTCACTGGAGCTCAGAGTGACAGTTCAGCACAAGCTGCAGCACAGCCGGTAGAGCGGATCTCTTATTCTCCATGGTCCGCCCAAGCAGCTACCAGCCACACACCAACTGCAGAGCAAGGAGTTGTTGCTGAGCCAAGCAACACAAAATTTGCAGCGTCCCCACGAAATACTCAGCAACTACACTTTGGTGAGAGTCTCTCTTGTGTCCCAACTTCTCCCCACCTAAGCCTTACAACAGCCAGCAAAACACAATTACCCCACAGGACTGTGACAGCCTCTCTGCCACATGGTTGGCGACTGCTGGGCTGTTTGCACAACACTTACTTTCTAGTAGAAACACCAGAGGGGCTTGAGTTGATAGAGCAGCACATTGTTCACGAGCGTGTGATTTATGAAAGGCTCTTGGCTGCACAAGCAACTCCTGGCCGTATTACCGACAGCACCCAAACTGTGATCATATCTCAATCATTGAATTTGTCACCTGAGCAAAAGGCTGCCCTTGAAGAACACATCGAGCTATTGCGTAGCCTGGGTTTTGATTTTGACATTCCAGCTCAATCAGCAGCCGTATGCACCCAAGTACCACTTGAGCTTGCACATAAAGATTACGCTTGTGTGGTCCAGCAAATAGTAGAGCAGCTATGTCTTGCGGACTCCGCACAGCTAGAGCTAGAAGCTACAAAGTCGTTGGCGTGTCAGGCTGCTGTAAAAAATGGCATGACATTGTCAGACCGAGATATCACACAGCTTTTGTCTGACTGGCTGAAGACACCCCGCAATGACACCTGTCCACATGGCCGCCCTATTCGGCTTGCCTTTTCAATGGACAAGCTGTTTCAGATGTTTCATCCAGGCTAGTACAACCTCACTAGCAGGAATTGCTCCTTTTTTTTAGCGGCAGTCATGTAGATCCCCTTCAATACTTTTAACTGTCGCGTAAAGCATCACCCGACCAAGAGATTTGCAGTAATCAAGGGGTAGTGCAATTGCTTTAGCTTGACTTGTTGGTACAAGAGCTCTTAGGTTAACCTTATCTTCTTGTTTTCTCTGAAATAGCATCCAAAATACTGCCGTTATCCAGCACTGCGAGTTAAGTTTTCATCCCTAAGCCTAAGTTGGCTTACGAGGATGTTTGTGTGCATTGACCAAGGGGTTATGCCGTGACATTTCCTGCTGCTTGCAGGAAACAGGAGCGCAATATGACATACGTAATCGCAGCAGTCATTCTTTTCATTATGTATTACTTGGTGGCATGTGTGGGATTCAGGAGCGGAGCCAGGAGCTACTCACAAAGGCACACCAACGCACCGGCGATACTACCGGAAACTAACAGCACCTTGGCTGCTGCGTCCAAGGATTTCAACGGACACGTAGCCATCATCACTGGTGGTGGCACAGGACTCGGACGAGCCATTGCGCTTAATCTCGCGAGACGCGGTGCAAAGGTCGTCATCGCCAGCCGCGACAAGACACATCTGGACTCGGTGGCCTCTGAGATTGCAGCTTGCGGAGGGCAGTCACTGACCTTCTCGCTTGACGTACGAGATCCAGAACGGGTAGAGGCTCTCGTGAAGCAAACCATTGAGCGGTTTGGCCGGATCGACATTCTGGTGAACAATGCTGCTGGCAATTTTCTTGTCCCGGCTGAAAAGCTAACGCCCAACGGGTGGAACGCTGTTGTAGGCATTGTTCTTAATGGCACCTGGTACTGCTCTAGTGCTGTTGGGCGCGAGATGATCAAGCAAGGCAGTGGCTGCATCCTAAACATCGTCGCCAACTATGCCTGGAGCGGGCAGCCTGGTGTTGTGCACTCGGCCTCAGCCAAGGCTGGCGTGCTGGCCATGACACGCACACTGGCAGTGGAATGGGGGCGGTATGGGATTCGTGTCAACGCTCTGGCACCTGGTGCCATGGTTACGCAGGGTGCCTCAAGTAACCTCAAGTTTGACACGCCTGAAGCACAAGAGACCATCCGCAAGCGGGTTCCGCTGCGCCGACTCACCACACCAGAGGAAATGGCCAACCTGGCAGTATTCCTGTGCTCCAAGGATGCCGCTTACATCAATGGTGATGTCTTGACCGCCGATGGTGGTGCCTGGCTTCCTAGAGGCTTCTTTGACTTGTACGACCCGGAAACGCCAACGAAATAATATTTAACAGCCTTTTTGCGTGCAGCACACTTTGTCGCGACTACACCTACAAAAGAGTAAATATCATGCTCTGTCAAAAGTGTGCCAAGGGCAAGTACATCCGCAACCTTGGCACCTGCAAGAACTGTGGAACATCCACCAGCAGCGGCGCCTTCAATCTTTGCCACAAGTGCAGCGCGCTCAAGGGCGAGTGTGCTCACTGTAATACCAAACTTGCCCCTTGCGGCTGCAATCCTACCAGCAAGTAATGAGTCGACAATAAGCCAGCAAGGTTACCAGTCCGGGGGCAGATCTGGACCCTGGTGGCTTGCCAACGACATTACTGCTAAGCACTGTATCCATAGAATATGCGACAGGGACAGGTAGGCTTGCCAGAAAGGGGTACCCGGCAACGTCCGGAGAAGTGAAACATAATTGATCTTGACTGGCTCCCAGTTTCTCAGGACCTTGACGTGTGTTACATCTGTGATACATTTGTCTTAGACTCCAACAACTCTGAAGGAGAACAGCCCTGCCGGTATTAGGCTTTAACGATAATAGTCTCGCCAGGCACAATGTTAGCCATGCCGAAGTGCTTGAAGTACTGGCAGATGACATGACAGAAGCAGTGCAGTTTGGCGAAAGCAAGCAAGGAAACTCAACGGTGATATACATAGGTTACACAAAATGCGAGCGCCTATTGGAAGTCGGAGTAGAGTTTCTCGAGGAAGCGGAGTATGTCTACCACGCCAGAACGGTTTCTACTAATTTCGCCAGGCTTTACAAGCTTGGTATTGATCGATATCCCGACGGGCGCGTTCCTCGCGGCGAAGGCGAATACGTACTTTTGCTCCGGGTCGGCGTAGCGGTG
>JACQVM010000152.1 GCA_016209785.1 Candidatus Melainabacteria bacterium
CAGGAGTACCCAAGGGAGCAGTACATGATCTTGGCTCACTAGTACAAAATGTTTGGGAACTAGGGGAAGAGTTTGGATTAAGCGAAACGGACAGTGCATTTTTGCCTTTGCCATTAAGCCACATCTTTGGTATGGTGGCATTGCTGGCTGGTTTTCTCTTTCGGGGTGTGACTGTTCTTTCAGAGTTTAGCCCGGCTTACTTTTGGGACTCGATACTTCGTTTGCGCGCAACTATGGTGGTAGGTGTGCCTACGATGTATAGCGCGCTTGTGAATATGTCGCCTCTGCCAACCAGTCAAATCCCTGTTCAATTCTATCTTTCTGGAGGTGCACCCTTGCCTAATTCGCTTGCCCGGGAGTTTAAGACAAGGTTTGGCAAACAAGTCATAGAAGGATATGGAACAACAGAAACCAAGATTATCTCCTTTAATGCCGATGGCCCAATAGGTAGTGTGGGTCGCCCACTCCCTTCTGTGCGAATAGACATTGTTGACGAGAATGACCAAGTATTGTCTGAGGCGGCACAAGGGGAAATTCGTGTGACCAGCCCAAATCTTATGCAAACGTATCTCAATCAACCTGAGGCAACTCGTGCTGTTCTGCATGAAGGTCACTATCACACAGGCGACATTGGCTATTTAAAGGACGGTTTTTTGTTTATCTCTGGCCGCTCCAAGGACATGATAATTGTTGCTGGCAATAAGGTTTTTCCTGCTGAAGTTGAGTCTGTGCTCCGGCAGAGTCCGCTAGTCAGTGAGGTGGCGGTATTTGGTGTTCCACACCGTAAACTGGGGCAATTGGTGAAAGCGGCCGTTGTAGTAAAGCCCGGTGAGCTGTGTGATCTCTTGTGTGGAGATGTTGAGGCACAAAAGGTAGGGCGACAAGAGCTTCTCTTGCAGTTTAAGGCATTTTGTAAGCAACATCTAAAGCGTGAGCTTCGCCCGATGGAATGGGAATTTCGTCCTAGCTCTTGCCCTTTGCCTAAGACATTTACTGGCAAGATTGATAAAAAGCAGCTTTATGCAGATGCCTGAAAAGGCCCGCCCTTAAGGGCGGGCCTTGGTAAATGGTTAGATGCGCCGATTCTTGAGGTAATCTAAGTATTGAGTGATGTAAGTTTTGTGAGCGTGATCTGGTTTAAGTTTTAGGGTGGTTTCAAACTCTTTGATTGCCTTAGCATCTTGCTTTTTGTCCATCAACACTAGTGCCAACGTCATATGAGCGTCAGCATTATTGGGGTTGAATTGTACTGCTAGGCTGGCTTCCTTTTCTGCTTGGTCTAGTGATTTCCTCTCGCGCAGAAGGTCTGCTAAGCTTACCAAGGTAACAACATCTTTAGGCTTGTGTTTGAGTGCTTGGCGGTAAGCTTGCTCAGCCTCATTTAGCTTTTTTTGTGCTTTTAAACATATGGCCAGGTCTAGATGATAATCAACATTTTTAGGTGCTAGCGTGACTGCTATACGGTAATGTTTCTCGGAGTTGGCATAATCTTTTTGTTGGAGCAGTATATTGGCTAAATTGATTTGGCCTACTGAACTTCCAGGCCGGTACTTAACCGATAATTGGGCTTCTTTGAGAGCTTCATCAGTCTTGCCTATTGCCTTAAGCGCTGTGCTTAGGTTGTTATGATAGTCGGCGTTGGTGGGATCAAGTTCCAGGGCCTGGCGAAACTCACTGATGGCGGAATCTACTTTGCCGGCGCGATAAAGCTCTATTCCTTTGACAGCATGCGCACGAGACTCAACTGTGACACCGGCAACTGGTATCATGGACAGTCCAGACAGTCCAAGCACCAGCACACAAGACAAGAGATGGCGACGCATCATAAAACTGCTGTTTCCCGGTAAGTACCGCAGACCTCACGCAACGCGTCGGCAATCTCACCTAAAGTTGCGTATGTTTTCACGGCCTCAAGAATCAGTGGTATTGAGTTGGACCCTGCCTTGAGCCCGCTCTTTAGATTGTTCAGTGAGGCCTTTACTGCAAATCCGTCACGTTGTGCTCGCAGATTGGCCAGTCGTTGTTTTTGTCGCTGTTCACAAACAGGTCCAATTCTCAGTATTTCAATCTTTTGTCCAGGAGCTTCTTCGGTAAAGGCGTTTTGTCCAACAAAAATACGTTCTTTGGAGTCTAGCTTTTTCTGGAACTGGTAAGCTGCATCGGCTATTTCCTTCATGAAAAAGCCTTTTTCAATGCCCTCTATGACACCACCAATTTCCTCAATGCGCTGGAAATACTCATTGGCACGACGCTCCATCTCATCGGTTAACCACTCGACGTAATATGAGCCAGCCAGCGGATCGACAATGTCGGCAACACCGGTTTCATGGGCAATGATTTGTTGGGTTCGCAACGCTACATGAGCAGCCTTAGCTGTTGGCAGTCCCAGTACTTCATCCATGGAGTTTGTATGTAGTGACTGTGTTCCACCCAGAACACCAGCTAGCGCTTCAATGGCCGTGCGTACAATGTTGTTTTCTGGTTGCTGTGCTGTGAGGCTGCATCCGGCTGTTTGTGTGTGGAAGCGGAGCTTAAGTGACCTTTCACTTTTCGCACCATAATGATTACGCATACGCTTTGCCCAGATGCGCCTTGCTGCCCTGTATTTAGCAATTTCCTCGAAAAAGTCTATATGTGAATTGAAGAAAAAAGACAGTCTAGGTACAAAATCATCTACGTCAAGCCCCGCCTCGACACCTGCGTCCACGTAGGCGAAGCCATCTGCCAATGTAAAAGCAAGCTCTTGGACTGCTGTTGCTCCAGCTTCGCGGATGTGGTAGCCGCTAACAGAAATTGTGTTCCAGCGAGGAACCTCACGTGTGGCAAAGACAATTAAATCTTGAATAAGCTTCAGTGCTGGGCGAGGTGGCAAAAGATAAGTCTTTTGGGCTATGTACTCCTTAAAGATGTCATTTTGCAAGGTGCCATTTAAGTGTTTCCAGTCAAAGCCACGCTTTTCAGCGTTAGCCAAGAACATGCAGAAGAGGATCACGGCTGGACCGTTGATGGTCATAGAGGTTGAGATTTGATCCAGCGGCAAATCCTTGAAAAGGATTTCCACATCTTCCAAAGAGTCTATTGCTACCCCACAGACGCCAACCTCTCCACGTGCACGTGGGTGGTCAGAGTCATAGCCCATAAGTGTAGGTAGATCAAAAGCTGTTGAAAGACCTGTTTGTCCCTGAGCTAACAAATACTTGAAACGCTCATTGGTCTCCTCTGGTCCAGCGAAGCCGGCAAACTGACGCATAGTCCAAGGTTTGCCGCGGTACATGTCGTGATGGATGCCACGGGTATAAGGAAACTCACCAGGGCTTGCTAAACTGTCCTTGTAGCTCCAGTCCTTAAGATCGTCTGGTGTATAGACTGCTTTAAGA
>JACQVM010000153.1 GCA_016209785.1 Candidatus Melainabacteria bacterium
GCCTTGGAGGATGTGTCGCTGGCCAAAGACAGACCAACAATCATCTTTTTTGGTGCCTCCGGGGACTTGAACACAAACAGGCAAGCCAGGCGGATTGTTGACCTTTATAAGTGCTACAAGAATTCTCCAGTCAAGTTTATTGTGATTGATGTTGACAAGCCAGTAAATAGTCAGGCAAGAGAGTTAATCAAAAACTACTATCATGGCTTCATCCCATTCCAAATTATCCTCAACAAGGACAATAGCAAGTACTGGAGTCAAATTGGTGAAGTGGATCAGCACCTGCTTCAAGTGCAAATTGACAAAGCTCTTCAGCAACAAGGTGCCTTAAGGTGAAGTGTCCTCAGGGTCTCTACAATATCCTGTGGTATTGAAATGGAGCCAATGGAAGCGGGAAATCCACACAATGGGCCATGACAATCTGAACCACCTGTGACAATGAGCCCTTGATGATGAGCTAAACGGATATAATGCCGGACAAGCTTTAGGTTATGCCGGCGATGATATGCTTCAATTGCTTGCAGACCAGATGCTTGAAACCTCGGTATGATTTGATCTATACCAACTGATTTCCCAGGATGTGCCAATGAGGCTATCCCACCAGAGCCTACAATAGCCTTAATGGCTGCTTCTGGTGTAACACTTTCCCGATGAACATAGTACGGCGAACCTCTGACCATAAACTTCTCAAACGCTTCCGTTACATCCAGAGCACCTCCAGCTTTAACAATTGCCTGGGTAATGTGTGGACGACCAATTGAGCCCACGCCAGCACATTCTTTTACTTGGACAAAGCTAAGATTTATGCCCAGGGCAGATAAGGCTTCGATTGTATCGTGTGCAAGTTTTAGACGTGCCTCCTGTTGCTGCTGAATTAGCGCCTTTAGCTTTACATTGTCCTTATCGATAAAATATCCCAGAATATGCACATCTTGTTGATGTCCATCGCTTGATAGCCAGATAGTGTTGATTTCTATAGCCGGAATTACCTCCAGGCGCCCATTGGCAGCAGCAATGGCCTCATCAATACCATCTGTAGTATCATGATCTGTAATTGCAATATGGTGTAACTTAAGCTCAAGCGCCCGACTGACTAGTTCAGTTGGAGACCAACTACCATCAGAGTAATGGGTATGGAGATGGAGATCAACTGACATCAGAACTTGTTTGCTCTTCGTGTATACGAGTGATAGAGACTGCCTTGCCTGTTGCAATATCCAAGACTAGATTAACACCATTTACCATGTGAGGACCTGGTGCTACCTCAAACCGGCAAGGCAACTGCTGAATGAGTCGCCGAAAAACAGTAGCACGTTCCATACCGATAATACCCTCGACAGGACCGCAGCAACCAATATCTGTAATATATGCCGTGCCACCTGGCAAAATACGCTCATCGGCAGTTTGAACGTGAGTATGCGTACCAACAACAGCCGAGACTCTTCCACTCAGATACCAGCCCATAGCTACCTTTTCGGATGTTGCCTCAGCATGCATGTCCACTATTATCAAGTTTGTCTGCCTGCTAATTGTCGGCAACAGACGATCAGCCACCAAAAATGGCGACTCCAGTGGCTCCATGAATACCCGCCCCATTAAGTTGAGAATGCCTACCTTGGCGTGCTGTGCCTGGTGAATACAAAAACCCTTGCCAGGGGTACCGTCTGGGTAGTTGGCTGGCCTCAGCAGGCACTCATACCGATCTATAAAAGCAAAAAGTTCTTTACGATCAAAAGTATGATTGCCGCCAGTAAAGACATCTACCCCTATCTCCATAAGCTCTTGTATATATTTTTCTGTAACCCCAAAGCCATGGGCTACATTCTCGATGTTAGCAACAATGACATCTGGTCGAGATTTGAGGTTTGTCACATATTGCACGAGAGCCTGGCGTCCTGGTTTGCCAATAACGTCGCCCAAAAGAAGAATACTTATTGTCTGGGATATACTCACGGCAGTATCTTGAGGAAGTCTATAAGCTTAGATTGGAAGGATACCTTACAATGTAAGTCAGCACCAGGTGTTCAAAGTATTAGAGTGAGCAGCTCAGCAAAATTTTTTCTACTCTTTATTGTTGCAAGTGCTTGGTTATATAGCAGTTGCTGTTTGGCAGCAAATGATAAGGCAACCAAACATAATCCATCCATTAGTAAAGCACAGCAACACAAGCACTTATCGACAACCTTAGTACCTCCGCCACCGCCTACTACACCAGTTGCGGCAACTCTTTCGTGGTCAGAGACACTTGAAATGTTGTCAGAACAGGATCTTAGGACACACAAACAAGCACTGGAATTGCAACTGTCCAACCAAAGGATAAGCCTTGAGCAAAAGACAGCAAACCTGAAAGAAAAGAGGCAACGTTCAGAGCTTTTTTCATCCTTATATAAGGAGGGTGTTGTAAGTCGTAAAGAGTATGAAAGCTCATGTCATGAGTCCTTAGACGCAGAAACACCAGTGAAGGAGACCTTAGAAAAAATCTCTGAGCAAGAGCAAAGGATTGCACGCATTGACCAACGTCTTAAGGAATTGACCCGCTCTTCTGCCAAGTCTGCTGCCACAAGCAAAGTAAAATATTTGATTAAGGCCCCTTAGTTTACCGTCCGAATTGGCACAATAAGACAGGAATGACAGCATTTAATGTGAATCTGTTAAGCCTAACATTGGGAATCTATGAGACTTGCATCATTTAAGGCCCAAGAACATTTTAGAGGAAAGTGCACTATGAGCTGATTCTCACGATCTCAAGAATAAAGAAGAATAGATCGTAAATGTTGGCTAATGATGCCAGTTTTCCAGCTAGGATTAAATCACGGTAACCCAGTTAGCCCTATGAAAAGCACACAACAACTAAGGTTTGTGTGTGCAAGACTCTGTCGCTCTGTAACCACCGTAGCATTACCCTAAGGAGGGCAAAATATGTTTTACACCAGAACAATTAAAGAATACGAAGTCCCAACTAACAGACAGTCCTTCTTCCATCATCTCCCTGGCTATTGCCTAGCTAGCCCTGTTCAAACTGCCTGGGGTTGGACCAATGTTGGTTATGCTGTTCCAGAAGCTGACGTCCTTGAGCTCGATGAACAGTACCTTCTTGAAATTGCGCTTCCAGGCGTAGTGCTAGATGACATTGAACTTAAAGCTGAAGAAAACTGCATTACCGTCATCGCCAAGCGTACACCGGCCATGTTCGAAGAAAAGGCTGCCATTATCCGCAAAGAACTTCCTTCTGGCTATCTCGTTCGTCAGTTTGAATTTGAGCACCTCATTGCTCATGAGCAAGTAGAAGCTCGCATGGACCGTGGCATTCTCTTTGTCAGCATTCCTAAGGTAGAAGTTGCTGTTCGCATCCCAGTATCTGCTGGCGCTATCGACACACACATGCCAGGAATGAAGACCCGCGTCACTGGCAAGTCCGAAACATTGCGCACAGGCAAGGAAGTTACAACAATCAAGTAAACTCCCTTACGTTCTAGTACAAGCCATAAATTACACAAGGGCGGTGCAAAACACCGCCCTTGTTCACAGGCGTACTACACAACCGTAGCCAATTACGCTACATCGTCTTGCTTGCTTGACAGCGCATTGGCTGTAATCTTGGCGGCACACCCAGCAATATGTCTCACAGCAAAAACAAGAATGTAACAAATTGTAAACACTTGTTCGTGCTGTGAAACTTAGCCACAGCGCCCGCAGAGCTGTTTAAGAGACTAAAAGGATTACAAGATGTTTAGCGGAGCTTAAACATGTGGGTATATTGAGTCTGTACCGGTGGTTTCTGGTTGGTAGGTGCTGGGGTTCAGGTAAGCAGGGGGAAGCGCTTGAACCACCATAACAAGGTGGGGTAATTGGGCTATGTCTAATAAGCTTTTTTCCTCAAGGCACTTAGTGCCTTTGTTGCTCGTGGTCTTTTTGTTATCAACAACTCCAGTTAATGCACATTGCGAGGGTGATGAATCCATCGAGGCATGCAGTGAGGCAACAAGCCAAACTATGCAGTGCCAAACTACCGAAGGAGTTGGCAGCACCTGCCAGGCTGTACAGAACAGTATGTCCCTTGACCTTTCCTCTCAAACTACCTCTGTGCATGTAGGAGAAGACCTGGTGTCTGCCATTACTCAAGCAACCATCAATCTTGCCGGCACACCCAAAGCAGTGAATGTAGGTGATCATCTAACGCCAGCAGAATTTGTAGCATTGCAGCAAATATTAGCTGGGGGAACACAGACATTGCTTTTAGATGCTGCCGGGCGAGCAGTTGGCGGAACTTTTTCCCTAGGTTCTGTGCCTGCTGAGCAATTGTCTTCGCTAGTTATTCCATCAGGGGTAGTTGCTCTTAGCCAGTTAGGTTCTCTCAACATAACAGGCAGCTTATTAACCCAAGGCATGTTGCTTGGTTTACCAGACACCTCAACTAACACAGTCAACATTCAAGCTGGACTAGTTAATGTTGCCTCTGGAGGAAGTATTACCACAGAGATACCTACTTCCTTGGCAAGCTTATTCAGCCTTACAACAACCCCTGTAAGCCTTACATTGTATTCACTGTCTGACGTCATCAACGCAGGCAGCATTACTGCTTCGGGGGTACTCAATGTCAGTGCTCTGGGGAGCATCATCAATCAACTGCCTGCTGGCGTTGTGCCAGGAACACCCGCACCAGTTATGGCTGGTGCGTTAGGGACCAACCTTATAACAGGCAGTGGATCAATTGTAAACTCCGGTGTAATTTCATCAGCGTTAGGAAATACCACCTTCAATACTGCCCAAGCTACAGACCTTGTTTTCAACAACATTGCTGGACAAGTGCTTGCCAGCCAAGGAGTTATTAATGTTCGGGATGCCTTATATTCCGCCAAAACCTTGACCCAACTAACTGGCGGGCTGTTTGATGCTTCTGCCATTAACTTAAACGGTGGAGATGGTTTAGTAAAAACCAGCGTAGATGAGTTCGCCGGTGTTGTAAACGTAAAAGCAGGCGAGGCACATATTGGAACAGCCAGAGGTGATTTGTCAGTCGGTGTCATGGAAATTACCGGAGACCCAACGGTGGCAAACTCCGGCGGTAACGTAAACTTTGCTACCAACCAAAACTTTGCTGCACCCCTAGCTGTTATTACTCCGTTTGATGTAACAAGATCGGACGGTGTAACTTCTATTACTGCACAAAGCATAGACATAGCTGCTGGAATGAGTTTTGCACCTGGCACCGGCGGAGTTCAAGTAGTCGATAATGTCACCAATTTTGTACTCTCTGGTGAGTCAGCAAGTGGCGGTCAAATTAGGCTGCCGGGCGTCTTACTAACAGCCACAAATGGTGGCATTACACTAGTTGCTGCTAGAGGCTCAGCTCCTGCTATAGGCTCTGATTCTGGGAAAATTAACGTTGGTGGGTTAAACAGTAGTTCTGTCGGTGGTGTGGCAGGACCTATAACTATAATTGGTGAAAATACCATAAGCATTGGTACTGGTGGAGTTGATGCCCGCGGAGTTGGTGGAGGAGCAGTTGACATTAGAGCAGCCGATCCAGGATTGGGCGCTGGCGTTAGCTATTTGAATGGCGTTCGTGCAGGAAATTATGTAGCAGGTGGGGCACTGGCTCGGGCTATTGTGATAGATGGCAACATCTTAACTGCTGGGGTCAATGGTGCAGGCGGCAATGGTGGATTAGTTAATGTCGATACAAGGGCCGATATAAATATTCTTGGCCTTATCAACACCAATGGAGGACCTGGCTTTAATGGAGGAGCTGTCACACTAACCTCAGCCGCAGGAACCGACGGAGGTCTTATTAATGTTGGTGGCGCCATTGATACTAGTGGCGGTAATAGCGCAACCAATGGTGGGAATGGCGGTGCAATTACCGTAAACACAGCAGCAAGGTTTCTTGCAGGAAGTAACCTTATTTCAAAAGGCGGCAACAGCACTGTTGCAGGCGCTGGTGGCATTGGTGGCAATATTACATTGCAAACCTTTACTGCTCCCGCAGTAGGAGGTTTTACAAATAACTATCGTGTAGGAAGTATTGAAGTGTTAGGGTTCATTCAGTCTGTAGGTGGCAATGCCACAAATGGTAATGGTGGCAATGGCGGCACTTTGACAGTCCGAACTGGGACGCTGCAAGTCTATAATGTTATACCCACAACTGCCGATAGTATTGCAGCCAGTGGTGGCACCACCGGCGGTGGGGGGGCAGCTGGTGTAAATGGCACAGTCAATATCAATACTTATGGCACACAAGATCTTCCAGATCCTTTTAACTTTATCAGCACCACTGCAAACATAACTGCTCTCCCTGGCGGACTGTTTTCAGTTGGGAATTCAAGTGTCAATGGTACTGCCGGTAATATTGTTAGCAGCGGTATCGGTGGCAACTTTAGTGCAACTGCAGGTACTGCTGGGCGTGTTGCTGGTATTACATCAACAACCCCTGCGTCCTCACCGTTTAACAATGGCTCGATAACCATTACGGTAACTGGGTCAACGTTTAATATTGATCGTACTACAATTCCAAAAACAGTTGACGTTGATGTTAATGGTACAGGCACCCGTACATTGGTGACCCCGGGTGAAGCATTGGCCTTGTTCCAAGTATCGCGTGGTTATGTCCAAACTATTGGCATAGATGCACAAGGAAGGGCTACTGATGTAAATCCTAATACTTTATCAGCCCCAAGCATTATCACCCTGCATGGTTTTGAGTTTTATATGGTGCCTACGCAAGCTATCAATATTCAAGTTATGAATACCGCTGGCGGGGCAGATGACTTAAACATAACCATCCCAGGGCTCTATGTTACTTTGGCGGCAGCCTGGGTACCAAGTATTAACATTGATGCCAACATTACGTTTTCAAGTGCAAATGCTGACCTAGCAATCTTGTTTGGCAGCAATAACTTTACGTTTGCTGCAAACAGAAGTATAGTCATTGACCCTACAGCAGAGCTTGAACTTTCTGGTTCTGGCACGGTCTGGAATGTCTCTGGCAACATCAGCGGCAAC
The DNA here is from genome assembly GCA_016209785.1 of Candidatus Melainabacteria bacterium. Taxonomy (GTDB): domain Bacteria; phylum Cyanobacteriota; class Vampirovibrionia; order Obscuribacterales; family Obscuribacteraceae; genus JACQVM01. The sequence continues at coordinate 7,003 of JACQVM010000153.1, forward strand.
GGGATAATTACTCTTGAGCACTTCACAAATCCACTTACTATTAATTTGGGTGGGCAAATTGTTGGCACCATTTTAGGCAATGCGCCAGGACAAGCTGTCACTATAACTGGTGGACAAATAGGTGGTACCTTAACGGCAGATCCTACCGCTATGAGTTCTCTGGCTTCAATTACTATTAACTCTGCTGTAGTTGGTGGTGGCACCTTTACATTAGGTAAATTGGGAACCACTGGTGCACTTTCCATCACTATGGCTGCCGGAAACCTGAATGTCCTTGGAGCTCCTGATACTATCCAAGCTGGTGGAGCACTTAGCCTTGTAGCCACTACTGGCACCTTATCATTTGCTGCAAATAGCACCTTAATTAGTGGCGGTCTCATGACCTTAAGTGACCAAACTGGCATAACAGTTGGTGGAACTACAACACTTACGCCTGGCGGTGGGTTGACTATCAGCGCTAGCGCGGGACTTGTAACCGTAAATGCCATTGGTGGAGCTAATTTGATAAGTGCTGCCGGTCCAATAAACATTACTGCCTCGGCAGCGGTAACTATCGGTCGAAACTTAACCTCAACCAGCGGTGGGATTGCCCTAACATCAACTGGTAGCAACGTTAATCTTGGTAATTCGCTTCAATACATTGCCACTGGCACCTTGGTGTTTAAGGCATTTCTAAGTTTGTTTTCGTTTGGCACCCCCGTATTTACATCAAGTGGCAGTGGTGGAATTCAATTGAGCGCTGGCAATGGCGCATATTCCGACATAGCTGCTTACTTAGCCAGCCGTGGTAGCTTTACCGCACCACAGCTTGCACCTGGGACAAATGAAATCCAAGATACCAACTCCTGGGGCACTGCTGTAGTTTTAGTCAGCAACGGGAGCACCTTAGGCAAGGTTGAGCGTAATCCTGCTGCTGGAGCGCCAGCTGAGGTTAACATAGGTAGCTCAACCATTAACATTACAAACGGAGCATTTATTGTTGATCGCCAACCAGGCGGCATCATAACAATTCAGAATGCAATCTTTACCATGGTGGCACCAGGTCCGGTAAACCCACCAGCGCCAATAGACACTCCGATACTGCTCCTTGAGTGTGTCTGTGCTATCCAAGTGGTGGAAATACACACCGATCCCATTGTATTGCCTACTGATCAAAACCAAGGCACGACAGGCAATACACTGAAAAACACGGTTGCGCAAACTCAAGCGATAGATACTGCACCACTTACAACATCGACGATAACAACTACAATTCAAAATAGTGACTTATTGAGCAATCAGGCTATAGCAGGTGGCACAACATATGAAACCGATTTAGTTGCTGAGGTTAAGAAGGAAGGTTGTGTAGTTGTCTCGACAGGAGCTGTTGAAGAAGATTCTGGTCCCAAGGTTGCTAGTTCCGGTGGGGCAGACAAGTCCTCTCAAGGCTCCGATAAAGGCTCTGGAGGTGGTAAGGGTGGCGATAGTGCTGGTGGTGCTGGTGGCAAAGGCGAGGGCGGTCAGGACCTAGCCGGTGGAAAAGGTGAAAAAGGGGACAAGGGCAGCGATGCTGGCCCTCAAATTGCTTTGGGCGGCAAAGACAAAGGTGATGGTGGCGGTGGCACATCCGGAGTTACCTCCAGCGGTGATGATGCTGCCGGAATTACTGAAGGTAAAGGTAAGGGCGAGGGCGGCGCTGGACTCGGTGGTGAAACCGGTGGAGGTGGTGGTGCTGCTGGTGGTGATATTTGGCGTGGTGATCAAGGTGGTGAAGTGGGAGGATCAGGTGGTGATGGCGGCGGAGCTGTTGGCGATCGTGGTCGCGGTAGTGACGGCGGTGGAGTCGGTCTTGGCAAAGGTGAAGGTGGCGGTGCCGGTGGTGAAACCGGTGGAGGTGGTGGAGCCGTAGGCGATCGTGGTCGCGGTAGTGACGGCGGTGGAGTCGGCCTTGGTAAAGGTGAAGGTGGCGGTGCCGGTGGTGAAACCGGTGGTGGTGGTGGAGCTGTTGGCGATCGTGGTCGCGGTAGTGACGGCGGTGGAGTCGGTCTTGGCAAAGGTGAAGGTGGCGGTGCCGGTGGTGAAAC
>JACQVM010000157.1 GCA_016209785.1 Candidatus Melainabacteria bacterium
CAGCATGCACGCCATACTTACGAGCTATATGTAAAGCCAGTGCCCGCGGATTATTAGATATGACCACATCTACTTTCACGTCAAGCTCACCACTCTTAACTGCCCGAAGGATAGCCTCCAAGTTAGAGCCTCGACCAGATACCAGAACCGCTATCCTAATTGACACGCGTGAGATGCCCTCTTGCCTATGTCTTGGCGATAATCCATACCAGCAAACGAAATTGCCTTAAGGGCCTGGTAAGCACGCTCTCTTGCTAAATCCATGGAAGAACCTAGTCCAGTTAGAGCCAGAACCCGTCCACCATTGGTTACAAGTTGTCCGTCCGTCAACTTTGTACCTGCATGATATACAATTACCTCATCTGGCAACGCACCCACCACGATAGGTTCACCACTAGAAATTCCCTCGGGATAATCTTTAGCACAAGCTACTACACAGCAACTACACAAGCTCGACCACTCTATTTTGACCTTATTTAAAGCACCTTCTGTACAAGCCCAAAGCACTGGCAAAAGATCAGAGGTCATAAGCGGAAGAATTGCTTGTGTCTCTGGGTCTCCAAAGCGAGCGTTAAACTCAAGCACATATGGCTGATACGGTCCTGGTGGAACTTCAGGATTATCATTGGGGCAAGATTGCCGAGTCAACATAAGCCCCACATAAAGAATTCCTTGGTACACCAAATCACCTGCTTCAAGAGCCTGCTGAATTGGCTCAAGCACTTTGCTTTCCACATCCGCTTGGCAATGGCCATAAAACTCGGCAGGTGCATAAGCGCCCATACCACCTGTGTTAGGCCCACGATCGTCACTAAAGCGTTGTTTATGATCCTGGCTAGGTATCAGAGGAACTAACCTGCGTCCATCACAGAAAGCCAGAAGTGAAACTTCCAGACCATGCAGTCTTTCCTCTAGGATGACCTTTTCCCCTGCTTGTCCAAAACGTTGTTTGTGAAAGATGTGTGAAAGGGCCTCAAGAACTTCCTCATCTGTCTGGCAGACAAATACCCCTTTTCCAAGCGCCAGCCCATCAACCTTCACCACCCTTGCCCAAGGGCTTTCGGCAACTATCTCTGCACCCATCTCAAAGGAATTACACACGGCGTAACGAGCTGTTGGGATACCATGAGCTGACATGAAGTCCTTGGCATATGCTTTACTCCACTCCAGTCGTGAGGACTCCTTAGTAGGACCAAAAACTTTTAAACCTTTGTTGCTAAGAAAATCGACAATACCTCCTGCCAATGGATTGTCTGGCCCTACCACAACAAGGTCTATTGCTGAGCCTAAAGCAAACTCACACAGTTGTGCAAAGTCCATCACATCTATATTGACATTGCTTACCTTAGGAGTCTTAGCAGTGCCACCATTTCCAGGGGTGCAGTATATGGCCTCAGCAAGTGGACTTTGTGCTAGCTTCCAGCAAAGCGCATGTTCTCGTCCCCCGCCTCCTATAACAAGCACCTTGATTGGTCGATCCAACTTCATTTACTTACATAACCTCAGAGACAGCCTGAATAAATTCCTCAAGAGATGGTTGTTGCGCAAACAGGCTTTCGCTCATTATGTGATTAGACAGTACTCCATACAGATTATCAACGACAGTTTTAATCTGGCTAGGCAAAGGTTCAGGCTTGGCATTTAGCTGGGTGAGGCATATTGTCTTCCAATCAAGAGTCCCTGTTTGATGAGCCAAACGTTGGGCTTCTTTTAAAGACTTTTCCCAGGGACTGCCTCTATACACTTGGCGCAGCATTTCCTTGGAAAGACTGTGCCCTTTGTACATCAGACGAAGCTCATCTGGTCCAATGCTGTCTGCCAGCATAAGTCCATCTCCGCTTGCAAGAAACTCCAGCTTGCCATCCCATAGCTCAATATTCTTGTGTGCAAAAAGATCATATAAAGCTAAGGCTACATCGTAAGTAATTTCAATCATGTTCTCAAATTGGGCTGCTGAAAGGCCTGAGATAAGCAATGCTTCTTGTACACTTAACAGCCTGTCTTTAGGCTCAAGCTTTGTAAATAGCTCAATCACAGGGTGTTCTAACCACTGACCCGATTGTGGAATTTGCTTAAGCCCCAAAACTCTGGCGTAATCAGGGTCCTTTTCCAGTCTTGCTGCAAGCGAACTGCCTGGTGGCATGCCAAAGCGGAAGACCACCTCCAGCGGTATTAGCGTACGGCCAGTTTCAGATGGCTTTGGAGGATAATAAAAGACTGACTGCTCCACAAGCACGCACGGCTCTGGACGGATAACATTTCCTGACAGTACTTGCAGATAGACAGGATCCTTCAACGTGGCAGCTTGTTGAGTGTTGATTGCCTTTCCAGAACATGCTACCAACCCCTTGCCGTGGTGAGGAGCGCCATGTTGTTCAAGGCCATTTATGTAAGCTCGATGAGCCCATCGACACTTGAGCCAACCAGGATCAAACCGCCTTAAGTAATCTGATGACGGAAGCAACTCCCAGGTTTGTCTGTTGCCTAAGAACTCAAAAAAGAATGCACCCATGGTGACCAGAGCACGCCCTTTGTTTTGAATTGTGTCAGGCATCTTGCCCCAATCAAATATGGAATAGTCATTGGTGTATTCAAACCAGAGAACATCATTGCTATCTCGGGTCTTCCACACACGTTTAACAGAGCCTTCGTACACCAACGTGAGATTATCCAACTTGGTTGACATGTCCTTTAACGTGCTCCTTACCAGATATTGCCCTGCGGTCTTCCATTCTACGTGCTTGGAATTCTGCCCCAGAAGAAACATCGGTCGGGTAACATCCCGTCAGGCAGCCTGTGCATAGTGATTCTTGCTTAAGGGCTGCCTTAAGTTCTTCCAGACTTTGGTAAACCACCTTATCGGCCCCGAGCTTAGCAGCAATCTCATCTTCATTGTCTCTGGCGGCAATCAATTCTGCTGGACTTGGGAAGTCAATGCCATAGTAGCAAGGGCTCTTAATGGGCGGACAAGTGGAGACTAAAATAACTTCGGCAGCACCCGACAATCTCATAAGATCAATAATTTGCGAGGCAGTATTACCGCGAACAATGCTGTCGTCTACAACCAAACAGCGCTTGCCCTTTATCTCCGAGGCTATGGGAAACAGCTTCTTGCGAATGGCCTCTTGTCTTGCCTGCTGTCCGTCAAGAATAAAAGTGCGGTTGACATACCGGTTCTTAATCAACAACTCACGACATGGTAATCCTAAAGTCTCAGCAATAGCAATAGCTGCAGCCCGGCTAGTCTCTGGCACTGGTACTACCACATCAGCTTCAATACCAAGATTCTTGATTTTCTCGGCCAACAACAGCCCAAGTTTAAAACGAGCTTGGTAAACCGAGACATTACCAATCTCAGATTCTACACGCGCAAAATAAACCCATTCAAACATGCACGGTGAATAAGAGTTTGCCTTAAGAACCTTTCGTTGGAGATTTCCTTGCGCATCAATAAGCACAGCCTCGCCAGGACTAACTTCTAAGGTCTGGCTATATCCTAAATACGCAAGCGCTATGGTTTCACTAGCCAAAGCATAAACGGTTCGACCATCCCCATTTTGCTTCTGTCCTAATACCAACGGACGTATCCCGTCAGGATCTCGAAATCCAAAAAGTCTACCTGTGTCATCCAGTCCCACTACTGCGTAACTGCCAACTAGCTTGTGCATCAAAAACTCAATGCCCTCAAAAAGGCTCTTATCAGTAGGTTTTCGATTAGAAAGATAATTTGTCAGCAGCTTGAGAATAAGCTCTGAATCCGAGTCAGTGTGTGGCAAAGCCATTCCGCCACTTGTAGCTAATTCATCCTTGAGGGCATACACGTTAACAATATTGCCATTGTGGGCAAGGCTAATGCCTGCTTGATAGTCCAAAAACGGCTGCAGCAAATTAGGATCCTGCCGTCCTATAGTCGCATAACGTGTATGCCCAAGGGCAACTGTCCCTCTTAGGCTCTTGAACGACCTTTCAGAGAAAATGTTTTCAACTAGCCCACTACCCTTTTGGAGGTTGAATTGTTTTGTATTGAAATCAACAACGCTGACAATTCCAGCCCCGTCTTGTCCGCGGTGCTGAAGGTTCATTAGCCCTAAAAACACTTCTTTAGCCGCGTCGGATATTCCAGTAACACCTATCAATCCGCACATTTCTGAAGTATCTGCCTCGAGGGCCGGCCACACAGTCAGCATACACAAAGTATCTTTAGATTTGTAGATTACGCGAAAACTTAATCAAAAGCATCTGCTCCCCACAACCTGCTTTGAGAGCTGCGTTTACATCTGAGCGTTACTGTGCAACCTGTGTTTACTGGACAATAACACATGCAATAATGACTGACTAGAGGTAGCTTTGGATACCTGCCAAGCATAATGTGTTCCTGTGTTGTTGTGAGCATTATTGAACAATCTGCCATTAATTTAGCTGTCGAGGCTCTTGCCCGGGGCGAACTTGTTGCTTTCCCTACCGAAACAGTGTATGGCTTAGGCACTGATGCAATGAACGTAAGTGCTTTGAGGCACTTGTTTGAGGTGAAAGGACGGCCAAGAACTCATCCTGTTATTGTTCACATTGCCAACGTAGATCAGTTGGAGCAATGGGCGTGTCATGTGCCGCCCAGTGCCTTAAAGCTAGCCGGGGCATTTTGGCCTGGACCGCTTACCTTAATTTTGCCCAAAGCCAAGCATGTACTGGATGAGGTAACTGGAGGACAGTCAACCGTTGGCATTAGAATACCTAGACACCCTGTAGCACAAGCGCTGCTCAAAGAATTTGGTGGTGGTGTGGCTGCGCCTTCGGCTAATCGTTTTGGTCGCTTAAGTGCTACTTGTGCCGAGGATGTATGCTCTGAGTTTGGGGATACTATAGCGTACATACTTAACGGCGGACCTTGTCAGGTAGGGATAGAATCAACCATTGTTGATTTAAGCAGTGACACCCCCCAAATCCTGCGCCCAGGAATGATTCTCTCCGATGAGATATCATCTGTACTTGGAGAGCCTCTAATTTCCCATGAGCATGCTGTGTCCAATACCAGCAAGCTTGTCGTCAGGGCACCAGGAACTTTGCCCAGGCATTATGCACCCAAAACTCCACTCTGCTTAGTGAGGTCTGAAGGTTTGTACGGCAAAATTGAAGCCTGCAAAGCTTCCGGGCTTACGGTTGCCGTAATGTCCTTTACCAGCGCACCCAGTTCATTTTCCGATATTGCATGGATGGTGGCATCTGGCAATCCAGTTGACTTTGCACATAATCTTTATCGAAACTTACGCTTTCTTGACAGACAGTCTTGTGACTACCTGCTGGTAGAATCAGTGCCAGATGAGAAAGCCTGGAAGGCTATTGCCGATCGTTTAAGGCGGGCATCAGCCCATGGTTTGTAGTTAGGCAAGGAGTTACTCTGTGAGTCATCAACCACTTGTATCGGTAATAATGGGCAGCAAGTCGGATTGGGAAACCATGCGCCATGCCTCTGAAACACTAACAAGTTTTGGCGTTTCCCACGATTGTCATGTAATGTCTGCTCATCGTACCCCTGATCTGACGGCTCAATTTGCCAGACAGGCAGAAGAACGAGGCATTGAGGTCATTATTGCTGGCGCAGGTGGTGCAGCACATTTGCCGGGAGTTATTGCTGCCTGGACATTGCTGCCCGTATTAGGAGTTCCTATGGAAAGCCAAGCTCTAAAAGGATTGGATTCCTTGTTGTCTATTGTACAAATGCCACAGGGCGTGCCAGTCGGAACCATGGCAATTGGCAAAGCCGGTGCTGTAAACGCAGCTTTGCTGGCTGTTTCTATTTTGAGCAGTAAGAGTCCTGACTTGCGTGAAAAGCTTAGACAGTTTCGTCAAAATCAAGCAGACAAGATTATATCTGAGAGCGTGCCCTAATGATATCTTGCTCATCAGTGTCACAAGGTTTGCCTGCCAATCCAAGGATTCAAGTTATAGCCTACGGACCTGACTCTATTGAAGAGTCAGCACTGGCTAAACCGGAAGAGCTAAGGCACCTTTTAAACGAGTGTCCTGTTATCTGGGTAAATGTAGATGGTGTCGGCTATGAAGAGTTGGTAAGCCAGATAGGTGACATGTTTGGCATGCACCACTTGGCCGTTGAAGATGTTGTAAACGTTGTTCAGCGGGCTAAAGTTGAGCAATATGAGGAGAATGTTTTTATTGTTGCTCGTATGGTGGTGCTTAAAAACAAACTTGAAACCGAGCAGGTAAGTCTATTCCTAGGTAGTAACTTTGTTCTTACGTTCCAAGAAGAAGAACATCCTGGCGATTGTTTTGATCAAGTACGGGAGAGAATTAGAAAGCATCTTGGCAAAATTAGATCATCAGCATCTGACTACTTAGCATATGCTTTGCTTGATGCTATTGTGGATGGTTACTTCCCAGTGTTGGAAGGATATGGGGAACGACTGCAAGCACTAGAAGATGAGATTCTAGAACAGCCTACAAAAGATACAGTTGCCAGTGTCCATGAAATTAAACGCAACCTACTTACTTTACGTAGAGCAATTTGGCCTATGCGGGATGCTCTTAATACTCTGTACCGTGATCCTATACCTATTATTTGCCATGAAACACGGGTTTATTTGCGTGATTGCTACGATCACTCCATTAGAATCATAGATTTGTTGGAAACAGATCGCGAGCTTTGTTCGGATCTGATGGACGTGTACTTGTCCAGCGTTAGCAATAGGCTAAATGAGGTGATGAAGTGGCTGACCATGATTACAGCTATTTTCATACCACCAACATTTATAGTTGGCGTATACGGCATGAACTTTCATACAGAAAAATCACCTTGGAATATGCCAGAGTTAGACTGGCATCTTGGTTACCCTTTTGCTTGGCTGCTCATTGTATTAGGAGCATTGCTCATGCCTGTTCTAATGTGGTGTAAAGGCTGGCTGGAACATCGTCGCCTCAGGGGTGACATCAAGTAAGCATTAGCACAAGCTGGAAGCAACATGTTTTGCCGGGAATACTCAAACTGTGCTCTCGGCAGGCAATGCTGTGTATTTCTGGCGGCAGATTATACTGGTACCATTGTTGTTTAGCGTGCATTTTGGAGAGAATAAAAAATGATGAAGGCACTCTTGGTGGCAATCGTTATGGTAGCAACAATAAGTAATGCAGTATGGGCTGCTCCACCTCCTTCGCAGTGGCATCAGAACGAGTGGGTTCAGTTTATTGAGGAACTGTCTCTCTCTTGGCAGGGGATGCACCTGGTACTGTAGCAAAGGGTTTCGGGGGTGCTGCTGGAGTGGCGGCTAGCGGGTTAGGAGACGTGTATTCTGCATTAAGTGCAGTAAGCGGTGCAACACAAGTTGGCTTGATAGGTTGGTTGAGAAACAAGATATATGAGGTGGTAGCAATATACAACGCTCAAAGTGGCAAACCGAGCAAGGCAAAGAAGCTTCTATATAAG
>JACQVM010000147.1 GCA_016209785.1 Candidatus Melainabacteria bacterium
GGACAGGTGTGGATTCGCGTTTTCCCAGATAAATCAGTAAGCAAGAAGCCAGCCGAGACTCGTATGGGGTCTGGCAAGGGCAATCCGGAGTTTTGGGTAACTGTTATTAGGCCTGGCCGTGTGCTCTTTGAGATGGCTGGAATTTCTGGCGCCGATGCTCAGGAGGCATTAAGATTGGCCTCTCAAAAGTTGCCCATCAAGTGCCGCGTGATTGAACGACATTTAGGAGGCTCGCAATGAGAATCCGAGAGATGAGAGAGTTGTCTGATGAGGAGATGAGGAGTCGGGTTGACCAAACGCGTAAGGAAATAGTCGAGTTGCGCTTCCAGCTTGCCTCACGTAAGTTGGAAAGTCCAGCAAAACTAAGGCTTGCCCGCAAGCGTTTAGCAAGGCTCCTGACAGTGCAAACCGAAAAGAGTAGAAGGTAGAAATTAAGATGCCCAGGAAGGAAATTGTTGGCAAAGTAGTGTCCGATAAGATGGACAAAACAGTAGTGGTGGCTGTGGAAAACCGTTTTTCCCACCGCAAATACGAAAAGCATATTGTTAGGACGAACAAGTTTAAAGCACATGACGCTGACAACACCTGCAAGGTTGGGGACATGGTGCGCATCAGGGAATGCCGTCCGCTGTCTAAGGAAAAAAGGTGGCTTGTTGTTGAGATAACGGGTCGGGAAGAGGAGCTTATTGTTCCAACTGAGGAGTCAAAGGGATGATTCAGCCGCAAACACGATTGACTGTAGCCGATAACACTGGGGCACGAGAGCTTATGTGCATCCGAGTGCTTGGGGGCTCAAACCGCCGATATGCCACTGTCGGTGATGTGATTGTTGGTGTGGTCAAAGACGCATTGCCCAACATGCCGGTCAAGAAATCAGAGGTGGTGCGGGCTGTGGTGGTGCGTGTGCGTACTCATGTGCGCCGTCCTGACGGGTCGACGATTCGTTTTGATGACAATGCTGCTGTCATTGTCCAGAAGGATGGTAATCCCAAGGGTACACGTGTGTTTGGGCCAATTGCTCGTGAACTCCGTGACAAGAACTTTACCAAGATCATATCTTTGGCGCCGGAGGTACTGTAGAAATGGCTGTGGCTAAGACAAGACAAATTCGCTATGCGAAAGCACCCATAGCCAAAAAGGTAAAGATGGGTGGGAAGGTTGTGGTGTCAGAGGCTTTTGTCAGGCAGGGTGTCAGCAGCCTGATTCCAAAGCTGCACGTAAAGCGTGGCGATATGGTGATGCTTGTTCGTGGGTCCAAGAAGGTTGGAAAGGGGCAGACAGGCAAGGTGTTGAATGTCTTTCCTAGAGAGGGCAAAATTGTAGTCGAGGGTGTTAATTTAATAACGCGAGCTACTAAGCAGCGAACTCCGCTGGGTAAGAGTGGACTCGTTAAGAAGGAAGCACCAGTTTTTGCCTCAAGAGTCATGCTTTTCTGTACATCCTGCAAAAAGCCGACGCGTATTAAGCACAAGGTACTGGAGTCAGGGAAGAAAAGTCGTATTTGTAAGCATTGCAGTGAGGCATTTGATAGCTAGGAGATTGAGTAGGAGAAATCGAGCGAGCAAGAGCTGCGGTGAGCCGGTCGCAGCGAGCGAGGTAGACAGCGGAGGAGCCGAGGGATGAAGGCGACGGAGCGTTTAAATTAAGGACAGCTAATATGAAACTGAAGGAGCGCTATTACAAAGAAGTTGTACCAGGACTGAAAAAGCAGTTTGGGTACAAGAATGATTTGCAGGTTCCCCGGCTGGAGAAGGTCGTGGTCAATATGGGTGTAGGCGAGGCAACAGCCAACGCAAAGGCCATCGAGGGTGGTGTCAAGGACCTGACTAGTATTACCGGTCAGAAGCCAGTCGTGAACAGGGCACGAAAGTCTATTGCTACATTCAAGGTTCGTCAAGGTATGCCAGTTGGGGTGAGCGTAACTTTGCGAGGCAGTAGGATGTATGAGTTCCTGTCCAAACTTATCAATATCTCGCTTCCAAGAATTAGAGACTTTAGGGGAGTTTCGCCCAAGTCTTTTGATGGTCGAGGCAATTTCTCACTTGGTCTTAAAGAGCAGCTCGTATTCCCGGAAATTAACTACGAGCAAGTTGACATGGTGCGTGGTATGGACATCGCAATTGTAACTACAGCGCGCACCGATCAAGAGGGGCGTGCCTTGTTGGCTGCCCTGGGCATGCCGTTTAGGAAGTCATAAGGGCTCATAAAGCAAAAGAGGATAGCGTATCGTGGCCAAAACATCGATGATCGATAAAGAACGTAAGCGTAGGACGCTGGCGGCAAAGGACAAATATCCGGTGGTCCGGCTGCATAACCGTTGCAGGATTTGCGGACGACCGCGTGGCTATTACAGAGACTTTGGTTTGTGTCGGTGTTGCTTGCGCAAAATGGCTCATGAAGGTCTTATTCCTGGCGTCACCAAATCTAGTTGGTAGGAGGACTTAATGCCCGTTTCAGATCCTGTATCCGATATGTTCACCCGTATAAGAAATGCGGTGAGAGTTCAATTGCCGGCAGTTGAAATGCCAGCCTCTAAGCAAAAAATTGCTCTGGCAGAGGTGTTGCGCAACGAGGGATTCATTTCTTCGTTTGAAACAAAAGCTCTTGGTTCTCCCCAACAAAAAATGCGCATTGTGCTGAAGTATGGTGCCAAAGGGGAAAAGGTCATCCAAGGCTTGAAGCGTATCTCACGTCCAGGCTTGAGAATTTATCGTTCGGCCAAGCGCTCTCCCCGTGTTTATGGTGGATTGGGTATTGCCATTATGAGTACAAGCCGTGGACTAATGACCGATCGCCAAGCTCGCAAGAGTAATCTTGGTGGTGAAGTTGTGGCTTACGTGTGGTAGTAAGAGGGTTAGTAAATGTCTCGCATCGGCAAATTACCAATTCCAATTCCAGCAGGTGTCACTGTTTTGCTGGAAGGACCTAACGTGACAGTTAAAGGACCTAAAGGGGAATTGAAGCGCATATTGCGGCCGGAAATTACAGTCAAGCAAGAGGACAGTAAAATTCTTGTGCTGCGAAGTTCCGAGGATCGCATTGTGAGATCACTTCATGGATTGAGTCGTACGTTGGTCTCAAATATGGTGAAAGGGGTGACCGAAGGCTTTGTCCGCAACCTGGAAATTGTTGGTGTTGGCTACCGTGCGGCCATGGATGGACGGAAACTCATCATGCAGCTAGGGTACTCACATCCTGTTGAGGTTGATCCTCCAGCAGGACTATCTATTGCTGTAACGGCGAATACCAAAATAAGTGTATCTGGAATTGATAGGCAGGCCGTTGGTGATTTGGCGGCGCTCATAAGAGCCAAACGTCTGCCTGAGGTCTATAAAGGTAAAGGGATTAGATATGCTGGCGAGACAATTCGTCGCAAGGCAGGTAAAGCAGCTGGCAAGAAGAAGTAATGCAGCAACTAACTCAAGAGCTACTCGAGCGTTGAGGAGCAATTAGGGAATAAAACCATGATCCAAAAACCCAATCGCAAAGAAGCCCGTGTAAGACGCCACCGCAGAATTCGTTCTATTGTTTCTGGGACGTCGGACAGGCCACGGCTTTGTGTCTACAGGTCCAACAAGCACATTTATGCGCAGGTGATTGATGATACTAAAGCGCATACTCTGGTGGCAGCTAGTACACTCGATAAGGAGTTGCAAGGCAAGGTTGGCAAGCCGTGGACTAAAGAAGGGGCTGCCTCTGTAGGAGTGTTGTTGGCTGAGCGTGCAAAGGCTCTTGGTGTCAATGCAGTTGTCTTTGATCGTGGTGGCAATATTTATCATGGACGCATAGCAGCGGTAGCTGAAGCAGCGCGCCAGGCTGGGCTAAGTTTTTAATTTGCAAGTAAGGAGAAATTGCTTTCGATGGACAAAGAAGAAAAGGTGGTTGTTGCTGAGGTTGGTGCCGAAGGTGTGCGCAAGGGACGCCGATCTTCATCCCGCGAGTCAAATCGTCGGGCTGCGGAGGAGGCTCGCCCACGTATCGAAAGTGATTGGGAAGAAAAAATTATCCA
>JACQVM010000151.1 GCA_016209785.1 Candidatus Melainabacteria bacterium
ATCTTGGACAGCAGCCAGCACTAAATCCTCCAGAGTCTCTACATCATTGGGATCCACTGCTTCAGGCTTAATTTTTACGGCAGTAAATTCCGATGAACCAGTACAAGTTACCCTGACCGCACCACCTCCAGAGCTCCCCTCTACAGTCATCAGGGCTAACTCTTGTTGCATTTTTGCCATGTCTTCTTGCATTTTCTGCAGTGACTTTTGGGCATCACGCATCATCTTGTTAAGATCAGGCTGCATGACGGTCTCCTCTTATTAGTTTTCATCTAAATTATAAGTCCCCTCAGCACGAGATTGCCCAGAATACTTAAATGAGGCGGACCCCGGCGTTAACGCCAGGGTCTTTGAGCGGTAAATCTTTCTTAAGGGTTCCTGAAGCTGCCTACCCTGCACAGGCAAAGCTACCTATACTGATATTTTTAGACATATGGACATCTTAAGGCTTTTGACAATGACAGATTTTGATGCAGCTAGCGATGGGGGGCAGAATTCTGCTGGTGATGTAGACGACATTAAGGACAGAATCTGGGAATTCCTTGTGTATTTGTTCAGGAGACTGGTGGTTTTTGTATCCTTTGGTCCAGGAATACTTGGTGTACTGTGGTTAGTTGGACGAATCTTAAGGCGTTAGCCCCTGGCGATCCACTTCAAGCTTTAGCTAGACGTTGTCCTGCATATTACAATCGATACGCAGGCGTAGTCGATCAGTTTGGTTTTGCTTTGGAAACTTTTGCTCGCTGGGAACCAATCTTTCGCTTTTTGTTTGAAGACTACTTTCACGTAAAGGTACAAGGAATTGAGAACATTCCAGGGGAGGGTCGTGCCATTCTGGTAGGTAACCACTCCGGACTGCTACCGCTTGATGGAGCAATGATTGCCATGGCAATGTGCCACTGGCATCCTTCCCCTAGGCGTATTCGCTTTCTGGCAACGGACTGGTTCTTTAGTATTCCCGGCGTGGGGGATTGGATTAAGGAAACTGGACAGGTTAGGGCATCTCTAGAAAATGCCAAGATATTACTTGACAAGAATGAACTTGTCGGCATTTATCCGGAAGGATTGCGGGGAGTAGGCAAGACTTTTCCTGAGAGGTACAGGGTAATTGACTTTCACCCAGGTTTTGTGCAGCTTGCAATTGCAACCCAAACGCCGCTTATACAGGTTGCCACTGTAGGCGGTGACGAGATCTTTCCAAATTTTGCAAATATCAAACTACTGTCCCAACTACTCAGAATGCCGTTTTTCCCAGTCACCTTAGGCTTTCCTTGGCTTCCCTTTCCACTGATGTTCTTGCCTCTGCCTGTTCGTTGGCTCATTAACATCCACAAACCCATAGACCTTGGCTATCCACCAGAAAAGGCCTCCGATAGGAAACTGGTTCTAAGAATTGCCAGGGAAATTCAGTATGACATTCAAAGAAACCTTAACACCTTATTGCGTGAGCGCAAGAACTTGTTTACTGAGTGCGACAACTAATTGCCGGGTAACAAGCCAGTGAAACGATTTCCTCATAATATGTACTGTAAGTATCTTGAAGAGTGCGAAGGTGGCTCCGATTTGTTTGATATAGAGACCACTGCCAGACTAGCATCTGTTCTTGGATTTTTCTTTCATGAGTGGTGGAAAGTAGACCTTAAGGGGCTTGAGTTCCTTCCTAAGAAAGGTCCTGCGCTTATAGTCGGCAACCACGGTAGTTTCCTACCCTGGCCTGGCTTGATGCTCATGTATGGACTCATGTCCCACAAGTCCCATCCCCGACGCCTGAATATCCTTGCTGACATGGACTGGATAAACGACGAGAGACTGCACAGAACATTGTTAAAAATTGGCTTTGTGCCCTGGTCCTCAGATAACTGTAAACGGTTGTTTGCTCAGGAACAGCTTGTAGCTATCTTTCCAGAAGGCACAGCAGGGATGTATAAACCATTTTCGCAGCGTTACCGTCTGCATCCATTCAACTGGACTAAATTCTTGCCTGCCACTTGCGAACATATCCCAATCTATCCGTTAGCTACCTTAGGCTCAGATGAGTCTGTGCCAATTTTCACTAATCTGTCAGACCTTGCTCAACTCCTTAACCTACCAGCCTATCCACTGACACCATTTTTCCCGTGGTTTCCTTTTCCCACCAACTTACTGTCTTTCCCTGGAAACTGGAAAATACGTATCCTCAAGTCCACCCACTACCAAGTAAAAGGCAATCGTGAGGACTTAGAGAACACAGCCAAGCAAAATGCTACCTTTGTAGAAGGTGAGATTCAAGCTGAACTTAATCGCTTGTTGCGAGCACGCATCAAAGCACCGTTTTAGTTACGGTGCTTGCTTCCAGTGCAGTCCAGCAATTGTTGTACTACCCTTTATGTTCATACTTTGAGGTCTTTCCGGCGTAGAAAACTGACCTTGAATGAGCTCGTGTGATCCTAGACGATGTAATGTTTTTTGGGCCCGGTAGGCAACGTATGGATTCTCATCTTGTGCTAAATGTCGAAGTATTTCCAGCGGAGCCCGATGGTTTTCCGCTAGCTGAAAGCGAACATCAGGGTGCTCATCACAAGACAACCGCTTAAGTGTTTCCCACGATGTGTTCAGGTTGTCCGCAACAGCCGCCCGTACCTCAGGGGAAGTGTTGCGGGCCAATTTGGCTAAAGTAGAGGTACTCACACGCTGATGCTCTGCAACACGTTCCAGCAGTTGAGGATCTCCTGTGTGCACCAGGCTGTCCAGAACAGGGGGGGGAGTGTTGGGGTTAATGGCAATGAGCCACTGTATCCTGCCTAGCTCCTGCTGGGACAATGCCTCTCCAACAGAATCACCCCGTTGAGCTGAGGAGCCTGCACACAACAAAACCTTGAATGCTTCATGTACGTCCTTATCAGGGCATTCCCACTTAAACTTATAGGCAAACGACAAATCATATGATTGACTGTCAGGTCTCTCATATGCTTTTAGTTCCTTTTTGTCCTGCTCGGAGTCCGTATCCAGCCAATTTTCTTTCATAGTCGCCAACACCTAACCTCTAAACTTGAATCCAACTTACCAATGCACTTGGCACCTCCATACCTTTATTGTGCCCCAATAAACCCCTATCTAGTACTACAACTCCTATAACTTTGTATGGAAACCTTATGTTTCCAGGCTTGGGCATAAAAACTTTCTCCTGCCGAGCACTTGCTCGCTGCCCATGACGCTCAATTGAGATGATAAGATTCCGTTGGTCCGCAATATGGATGTTCTGTCAGTAACCTTGCTCTAACTCCGAGACTACAAGCAATGGATCCAACAAGCAGATCATTGTGGGAACAAGAAATAGACTCTGGCAACAAAGCAGCCAAGCAAGGCAATTATAGGCAAGCAGAAAAGTTCTTCGCCAGTGCCCTTAGCCGAGCCCAACAGTCCCTTGCCGAACCTCAACGTCTCATCGACAGTTTAACCCAACTAGCAAATTGTTATTACGAACAGGGAGACTACACAAAGGCCATACCACTTTATCAAAAGCTCCTCACAATGCAAAAGCACTCTATGGAGGTAGACCGGCTTGAGATAGTTAAAACGCTTGATAAGTTAGCTCGTGTATACCGCCTGCAAGATCAGCCTGCTGACATAGCACCTTTGTATCAGCAAGCTTTAGAGATCGAAGAAAAGTTGCTTGGTCCAGACCACCCGGTCGTATCCGACAGACTTGAGAAATATGCTGAGATACTCACTCGACTCAACAGGGCAGCAGAAGCACTTAACTTAAGCAAGCGTGCGGCACAAGCCAAGAAAAAAGCCTTAGAATCCCGAACTCAAGTTACTCTAGCTTCACCAAGTTCCGAGTCTCGCACAAAACAAATTGTACTTATAGGTCACTTGTTGACACGCTCTGGCTTCCTAAGCTTTGAGGAAATGAATCGTCAATTGAAGTACGCTAAAACTTTAGGGTTACCCTTAGGACGAGTGCTGGTCTCCGGAGGTTATGTTACGGAATCCCATGTACAAGCCGCCTTGGATATGCAGTCTCTGATCAAGGACAACATAATTTCCATGGAAGATGGACTGAGAGCGCTGAGCCTTATAGCCAAGGATAGTCTTACTGTAGATGAAGCAATCCAGCAAATTGGCTGCAGGCCAAACGAAATTAAGACACACAAACTAGGAAGGCTTCTTGTTGACTCAGGCTTGCTCAACGAAGAGGAGTTACGTGCAGCTTTGGCTAAGAGCTCAGAAAGTAAAATGATGCTTGGGCAAGTCCTTGTGCTATCAGGCAAGTTATCACCGATTGTGGTGGCTGAGGCATTGAAGCTGCAAGAACTAGCTCGTGATGGATCCTTAACACACGAGCACGCTTGCCTTAAGCTTCAGGAAATTGCCAGTAAAGAGTCTTAGTACTTTAAACTGTTCAACGAACCAACCATACTTTCATTATTCCTTTGAACTTATCGAAGCAATAGACTTGCTTACTTCCTTGGTGCCTACAATCCAAGGTTGTCCTTGAGCCCAGTTCTGGATGATATTGTTGATGGTGCGCATTGTAACAGCATCTGGAATGGTACGACCAAACACTGTACATTGACGATCAAGATGTGGCGCATCGCCAAGCAGTATGGAAAATGAGCTCACTACCTTTATTATGCTCCTAACGCGATGAATCAACTGTTTACGGCCTAGTCCTGCTTCATTTAACTTGAATTTCCTTAGTCTCAACTGGTTGACAACACACATAAGACATATGCGCAATCTTGTCATCAAGATCGAGCAAGTTTAAAGTTGCATTTGCAGGAGTTATTGTGCTCAGAAGTACACACTGAGTCTACGATAAGTTGTTTTCAGCTCCTCAGGCAGTACTCGAGTTTCGCCAATGACTGACATAAAGTTTGCGTCTCCAGTCCATCTAGGCACCACGTGCATATGAACATGTTCAGCAACACCTGCGCCGGCTGCATGTCCAAGATTGATGCCAATATTAAAGCCATCTGGATGATATTCACTCTCTAGAGCAGTCTGAGCCTTCTTGCTCAGCTCAATCATTTCAGTGGTTGTAGGCTGATCCAGCAAGGCCAATGATCTCTCATGCTTGTACGGTACTATCATTAGGTGTCCACTAGAGTATGGGAACAAATTGAGAATGATAAAGTTTAGAGATGCCCTAAAAACAATATAGTCTTGTTCATTGGTATTATCTGCCACAACTTTACAAAAAATGCAGCCCTTCTCACGATTTGCAGTTGCAATGTACTGATAGCGCCACGGGCTGAAAATGTAATCCATGTGTGAGTCCAACGTCCCGTACAAAAGGAATTATACTGGTGGGAACTCTATGGTGAACCTCTTTCAGCAAACAACCTTGCTAGACACAAGATGTCACGCTGTCCCCGCTGCTGGTTTTCATGTAGCATTAGGACCTAAATCTTAGTTAGAAGACGGCCATGACAGTAGTGGTGGTTATTTCGGTACAGTTAATACCAAGCAGGCTTAGTTATGGAAATCACCTTATATGGTGCAGCAGGTGAAGTAACGGGATCCTGTTATCTCGTAGAAACAGATTCTGCCAGGGTTGTTGTTGATTGTGGGCTGTTCCAGGGCTCTGATAAAGTTGAGCGACTGAATAAGATCCCACACAGCTTGATCGCTAAGCCTATTGACGCAGTGATTCTTACACACGCACACCTAGATCACTCCGGTAGACTGCCTTTGTTCGTCAAAGTTGGATATCGAGGACCAATTTATGCGACTAAAGGCAGCATTGATATTGCCAGACTTATTCTTAATGATGCAGCCAACATTCAAGTACAAGACGCCCAAAGAGCCAACCGAATCCGTCATCGTGCAGGGCTACCACCCATAGAACCGCTATTTACACCTAAGGATGTGGCTGCTGTGTGCCAGCAGATGCGTGAGCTCAATTACAATCAGTGGCATGCAGTAGGGCAGAACATAAGGGTACAAGCGGTAGAAGCCGGTCACATACTTGGATCGTCTAGTGTCAAACTGACAGTCAATGAAAATGGTGACACACAAACTCTGATTTTCTCCGGGGATCTGGGCCCATTTGGAGCACCAATACTCCGTGATCCAGCACGTATTGATGAAGCTGACACAGTGTTCATAGAATCGACTTATGGTGATCGTAATCATCGCCCCCTGACTGAGACTATCACTGAGTTCGAGCAACTAATTCACAGGGCAATCTGCACCAAAGGCAAGATTCTTGTACCAACCTTTGCGGTGGGGCGAGCACAGCAAATCCTTTACCACCTATTTCAGATCTTTAAAACAGGAAGCATAAGTCCATTTCCCATTTATTTGGACAGTCCAATGGCAATTGCTGCCACTGAGTTGTATTTCACTCATCAGGACCTCATGGACGAGGAGGCAATAGCACTGCAGAATTCAGGACAGTTAATGCGAGATTTCGCAACTGTTATTACTTGCCAAACAGCCGACGAGTCACGTGCGCTGAACAACATTGAAGGACCTTGCCTGATTCTTGCCGGAGCTGGCATGTGTAATGCGGGACGAATTCTGCATCACCTGAAACATAATCTCTGGATTTCCAGCACTGTGGTAATAATCGTTGGATATCAGGCACGGGGCTCCTTAGGACGACTCTTGCTCGATGGCAGATCCAAGGTGAAAATATTTGGTGAAACAATTGCTGTACGCGCCACGATACGTGGACTTGGAGGCTTTAGCGCCCATGCCGGGCAATCAGATTTGCTGCGTTGGTTGGAACCAATGGCTCGTCAACGACCGCGGGTGATTGTAACCCATGGTGAAGACCACCCACGTCATGAGCTGGCGCACAAAATACACGAGCTATACCACATCGATGCCGAAATACCCAGGATGGGCGACATACTAACAATCTGAGTATCTACGCCTTTCAGCTCAGCCAACAAATGCTAGTATCGATTGCAGTCTGGACCATACTCTGCAACTAGCTGTTCTTGCACGTTGGACCGCTGCCAGCGCGTTGAACCTGGCATGGGATATATAAAAACGTACAACTCATCTACATTGCCACCACTATGGACCCACGAATCCATGATCTGTCTATTGTCGGTAGGTGCCTGCTGTGATAAATCATCAGCCTGTCCGAAGTATAGTACAGTATGGCTTTTGGGTTTGTTTAAGGGATCTTGCTTGTACGTGATGGCATACACCGCGGGCAGTATCGGGGGTGACCAATCCATTAACGTACCACCGGCTGTAAATCTAAAGCGTTCACGTCTGCCCCAGGAGATACTCATACTCTTCTTATCCTTTCAGCCAGGCA
>JACQVM010000148.1 GCA_016209785.1 Candidatus Melainabacteria bacterium
ATGCAAAGACAGTCTCAACTTACAAACCTAGAGACGGCAAATCCAAATGATGATTTGTTTATCTAGTGAAACTAATTAACCAGATATAGATTCCCGTCCTGGCTTCCTATGCATATGCCAGATACAGACACTGCCGGAGAGCTATAAATTGGACGCTGCGTCTTGTACTTCCATTTAATGGCCCCATTGCGTACATTCAAAGCATAAAGATTGCCATCACAACTTCCTACAAAAAGCATCTCGCCTGCTACAGCCGGGGATGATGAAAGCAAAGGCACAGGACTATTTAATTGCGTCTTCCACAACAACTTTCCTGTGCTGGATTCCAAGCAATACATTTTTAAATCGTCATTGCCTAAAAATACTCTCCCATAGGCACCTGCTGGAGATATGCTAAAAGACTCAGCCCCTTTAAACTTCCATCTTGTTTGCCCTGTTGTGGCATCGACGGCATAAAAGACTTTGTCCCAGCTACCAAAGTAAACCAGCCCATCCATCACCATAGGGGAGGCATAAATCTTCCCACCAGTCTTATATTGCCAAGACAGACTCCCATCAGAAGTTGACAACGCATAAAGATTTCCTCCATGCGATGTTACAAACAACATGTTGTTAAACAGTGCTGGCGATGAGGTTATCCGCCCTTCCCCTTGAAATTTCCATCTCAAACTGCCTGATTTGGCATCAAGAGCATAAACACCGCCATCCCAACCACCTACATAAAGCGTATCGCCAGCTATGACTGGAGATGACGATAGTTTGTCGGTAGTACTAAATTTCCAAACAATGTTGCCCCTCTTAGCATCAATGGCATAGAGATTTCCGTCCTCACAACCAACAAATACAACACCGCTTTCTATCAACGGGGAAGACTTAACAGGGCCACCCAACGCCGCCTGCCACAGGAGTCGACCATTTTTTTCCTCAATAGCATAAAGGTTTCCATCATCAGAGCCCACATAAACCACCCCTTTCACTATTGCAGGAGAGGAGTCTATTTGCCCGGCCGAAGGAAAGACCCACCGCATGTTGCCTTTGGGAGCAAATGGTAAATCAAGAAACATTGCACTTGTATGGCAAGGATTTTGGCGAAACATTTGCCAGTTAAAATCACGGCGTGTAGAGTTGGAGATATCTACGCTCCATGCCTGCGTAAATCCACCGGCACACACGCTAAGGCTGATAGCCAAACCAAGAGAATACATAGGCAATTCTTTCATCATGTCACGCTATCTCTTTAACACTTAGTGTATATGTGCGTGTTTATTATAAGCCACCTGACAGTGGCTTATCTTGGTCGGTCCAGCTTAGGAGTACTGGCATGCTCAATTGCGACCTCGATGAAAGTGTGTAGGAGAACCTCACCATCAACACTTTGGCTGACAGGCAAAAGGCACCTGACTTACAACCAGGGCAGCATCACACTTTGAAAATTGGTTACAGAAAAAAAGTTGACCTTTCCAGTCAGAATCTATTGTCTAATCCAAACCATGATGCTATCATCCCTGCGTGTGGGTTGGAGTGAGCATTTCCATTAAGGAGGAAATCAATGAACCGAGCTGAACTAGTTGAATCTGTTGCAAAATCAACAGGTCAACCCAAGTCCGAAGTAACCAGAACACTATCGGCACTCGTCTACACAATCACCGGCGCTCTCTCCAAGGGCGACAAGGTAACACTTGTTGGTTTTGGAACTTTCGAGCGTCGTCAACGCAAAGCCCGCACAGGGCGCAATCCTAGAACCCTGGCTCCGCTAAGAATTGCAGCCGCCAAGGTTCCAGCCTTCCGCGCAGGGAAGGAATTGAAAGACATCGTCAATGGCCGCTCCAAGCAACCAACCTTGGTGTTAGCCAAGCCCAAAGCTGCTGCCAAGCCAGCCAAAAAGGCTGCTTCTAAGCCAGCGAAAAAGGCTCACAAGCCGATGAAAAAAGCAGCCAAGAAAGCCAAAAAGAGATAATTACTTTCTTTGTGGATCCATTTTTGGTTGGATTAGGTTAGGTAACAAGGCACCCCAATCTACACGCAAGCGAGGACTTGGCTTCAAGTCCTCGCTTTTTTGTCCAGAAAAAGCAAATATCAAGTTACACTTGATTGGAGTATGCATGAGCCTAAGAGGGCACTCAACCCATTGGCACCATATACAGTGCCCCAAAATGTTTCCTGGACCTCACATATGGCTGTTAGACGCTGTTAATCGAAAGACAGTTCATGGCACCTCAATCCTAACTGCGCGAGCCGCGCTAATCAGGACATCAAAAAAAATAAAGCTATCTCGTGATCTGTTTGTACATAGAGAGGTCTCTGCTCGAAGCCTGACATCATGCTGTCTTAGCTAGCTTGCATCCAAAAAGTCCAATGTTGACGAGGTCCCTTCGACTTTGAATTACAGAAACTTATAACGTTTCAAAGCATCATTACTCTTGGGTTTGCCTAACTTAATTGATTACCTTTAAGTTGTAAATAGGACACTTTTAACAACGTAAGGGAATCACTCAGACCAGACAGACCTAGTTACCAGCGTAAGACAACGGTTAACGTACTACCACAGTTGCTCAAGCGTTATGGTTCGCTTGCTGGTTTTGTGTAGTGCAATGTTTTAGGCCAACCACGCTTCACAAGAAAGAGGTTCTGTCATGTGGGAGCACCTCTTGGGAGTACCCCAGTCATTGAGCTTTGCGTCCAGCCTACCGGCCTGGCTGCAGAGCCTTGTTGTTTCCGTTTCTACAAGGTGGGAGGTCATGGCATTTCTTCCCCACCTGCTGGTGGCATTGGTGCTGGGAGCCATATTGGGTGCTGAGCGCCGTTTGAGACACAAGGTCGCCGGCGTGCGTACTCACATGGTCATGTCAGCCAGTGCCTGCATTATCACGTTAGCTGGCGTGTATATGGCTGAGTCCTCACGCGCGGTTGATCCTACTCGCCTGGCAGCCCAGGTGCTGGCTGGCATTGGGTTTGTTGGAGCCGGGGTTATCTTACGTCGTGGATCTAACACCTCCGGCATAACCACCGCCTCCACCATTCTCTTTGCCTCCGGAGTGGGCATTGCAGCAGGTTTTGGCTACTTTGGCTTAGCTACCTTAGCCACAGGTGTAATGGTAGTTGCTTTGCTCATTACCTACCGCGTCTTTCCTGATCAGGATATGGGCGGACATTCGCTCAAGGTGACGTGCCCGCTAGCTAAGTTCGAAGAGGTGAAGTTGAAGTTTGGTGCTAACAACAGGGTCGACTCAATCGAGAAGCTTGGAGATCGTGTGCAGTTTCGTTTGCATACTTCGCTTACCTCACAACAGCTTGATGCACTCTTGTCGGCGATGATTAACGACCCGGACATCATCGCAGTTGATGTTGTGGATGAAGAGGCTGGCTAACCCATCAACCATGGCATCTGACCAATCACCCCAAACAACCACTTGAAAGTTTGGGTTTAGCTGTTCACAAGAATTGTAGCCTGAAAGGACTTGCACTGATGAGCCTCAGGAATAAGGTCTTGATCTGCCTTGTCCTTCTTATCCTAGCCTTCACGGGCGGCATCTGGGTTGGTTGCCAGATACGTGAGCGCGATGTAGACCCGCAGGACTATGTGCAGACTGTTTTCACGCCATATGATCATGGGCTCGACAGCTATCTAGCATTTCTAGACAAAGCCCACAAGTCGGTCTATGTGGCTGTCTACGCTTACACTGATCAACGAATAACAGATAAGTTTATTGAGCTTAGAAAGTCCAG
>JACQVM010000156.1 GCA_016209785.1 Candidatus Melainabacteria bacterium
ACACCAGCAAAATTTGGCAACTCTGTGCGCAGCCAGGGCAATGCCGTTGATTATGTTTTGCTTCACAACGAAAGCTTTAAGGGGGCTGCAGATTTCAGCCCCACTGGCATCATCACAATCAGTAGCTTGGTTCCGTTAACCATGGGTCCAGGAGCCATGGGAATTTTAACCATCAACCAACCACTTAATTTGGAGTACCTAACTGGCATTACAACTCAGTTTGCTTTAGGACCTGAGCACATAGCTAATATTGACATTGCACTTTTTGCCTCTAATGAAAACAAAATTGTGGTTACAACCCCAGGTCTAATTAACCAAGATGGCGGAATACTGGCTAAAGTT
This sequence comes from Candidatus Melainabacteria bacterium, assembly GCA_016209785.1. Classification (GTDB taxonomy): domain Bacteria; phylum Cyanobacteriota; class Vampirovibrionia; order Obscuribacterales; family Obscuribacteraceae; genus JACQVM01. Next base: position 343 of record JACQVM010000156.1, read on the forward strand.
AACCAGCAGGGACTAAAGGCAGTCCCTACATCTAGCTTTTTTCCGCCACCACGGCGCTTGTGGAAACCGTTCCATCTTGACACTGCCAACAACACCGTAATTGGCACAATGTTGCTGTCAACTCCGTTGCCTGATTTTATTGCACAAGCACAGCTCGTAATCGGGCAAGCTGCAGCAAGCGCAGTACTTGCGCTCATAGTTAGTTTTATCTTCTCTACAGCACTAAGTGGAAGTGTTTATGGTCCACTGCGGTTTTTAACTCAGCGGGCACGTGACCTCTCCACGGGTAAGGGTGCGCTGCCACCCCTGGAAGGACTGACTGGGCCCTGGCTGGAATTAGGAGAGCTTCTGGACACATCGGTTGCCTCCATGCGCTCCAGCGTCCAAAGCCTTAGGAATCAACTTGCCAAGCACAATCAGGACATCGAGGAGAAACTACGAATTGCTGAAACAGCCAGCCAGCAGCTCGATAATGTCAACCGTCAACTTACAGACAAGACCAGACAGTTAGCTGAAATTTCCAAGCAAGTTAATTATGCTAATCAGCAAGCAGTCCTGCTTCAACACAAGCTGGACTCTGTGTTACAGATATCAACGGAAGGTTATCTCATCTTAGATCAATACGGCAATGTCCTGTCTGCCAATCCTGTCTTTCTCAACTGGATGGGAGTCTCGGAAGGCGAAATTGCTGGGCAGCTTTGCTTTGATTTAGTTAAAAAGCCAGGTGAACCTCATATTGCCGATCTTATGCCACAAGCATTTGCCCGGCACGGTGGAAATCCTGCCGATCTTATTACCCAGTTTTACCCTGAAGGTATTGTCTACCACCGATATCAAGACAAGACTGTGGAGGTCTTGGCACACCTGCAACCAGTTGTCAGTGATGACTCTAATATCCAAGGCTACATCATGGTGCTTCGTGACAAGTCACTGCGTAGCGAAATTGCCCAGCTTAGAATAGAAATTGTTGCCATGCTGTCCGACTCTATAAGGGCTCCCCTGGCTAGCGCCGAGCCCACCTGGAAAACCATTTTAAGTAATGCAGCACGGACAATGCACCCGTCTGTTGGGCAAGGCTTGGTTGAATTGCACAACCACTATGAGCAACTATTAGGTCTTGTCGACAGTTTGCTTATGATGTATGGCGGCATATTGCCACCACCGATGATACCAAGAGAACAAGTCATTATCACACGCCTTGCAGCAGATTGCCTAGAGGAGGTAGCAGCACAGGCTCGCGAACATCAGCTCACGCTTGATTACAAGACAGTTACTGGGCTGCCTCCTGTAAATATTGACAAAGACACGACACGCCGAGTAACAGTGCAACTTCTTGAAAAAATGATTGGAATCACAGCTCCTGGAGGCCGAGTGCGGGTTGAAACCTTAATCAAAGGAAATGAGATGAGAATGGGGATATATAGCTCTGGACCAGCCCTGCCTCAGGAGGAGATTGAGGATATGTTTGCTGGTTTTATTGAAGGCAAGCACAAAGAGGAAACATACAGCTCGAGGCTATCTTTATATCTTGCTCGTAATAACATTGAGCGTCTTGGTGGCCGGCTTTGGGCTGAGTCGCAAGAAGGGAGAGGAACAGCAATCTTTTTTACCATCAATATAGCTTGACAGACTAATGCCGATGTGTCTCTCTTGCACCATGAGCGGGTGTACCTGGCTTGCCATAGCGCATGGGGACAAAGTCCACCGAAGGACGCCCATGTTCACTTTGAGCATACAGACTCATCAACTGATAAATCTCAACAGGTATGTCCCTGGACACCGGCAGACCAATCTCTTCCAGTTGATCTATTGACATAGGATAATCTGGTGTCCATGAGCCAGACGCCAATTGTTCAGCAATATTCTTGGCCTTATCAAGAGGCATTCGGTGAGACAAAATGGTAGCAGCAGTGGTGCTAAGCTGTCTAATTGATTTGCTAGCCTCTTCAGCCAATAAAAGCGTCTTGTCATCAATCTTCTCAACCGGCTTGGCCTCAAGTACCGCCAGGATTGATCGTGCTGGATATCCTCCCACTTGGGCATCTAAGGCACCCATCACTGCATTTTCTGCCATCACAAGTTCGTTGGCTGCCAGCGCAATGAGCGCTCCTCCAGACATAGCATAATGTGGAATAAAAACAGTAACCTTGCCAGGATGACGCGTTAGAGCAAGCGCGATTTGCTCTACAGGAAGTCCCAGTCCGCTAGGGGTATGTAAGATTAAGTCAATGGGCATATGTGCCGGGGTAAATCTTATTGCTCTTAAGAGCGATTCGGCGTCGTGCATGTCGATGTAGCGAAAGAAAGGAATTCCCAAAAGGCTCATACTTTCTTGTCTGTGCACAAGAGCTATCACGCGACTGTGGCGGATTGTTTCAAATCTTTTCAGCACCTGCTCACGTGCAAACTCTAGCATCTTCTGACGGATAAGAGGCTGCAGAAAAGAAAAAACCACAAGCAGCCAAAAAACGTCACTTACTGCCATAGTGACCTCAATGCTCACCAGGGGAAATATTCATCAGGGTACCATGGTCGTTGTTTGCGTTGTCTAGCAAACACTTGAGCTAAGATTAAGCCAACTATAAAGCCACCTATATGAGCCCACCAAGCAACACCACCTTCAAGGTGTCCAGACTGAGCTCCCCCTAAAGCTAACATGCCAGTGAGAAACTGAAAAACAAACCAAAACGCCAAATAAAAAACAGCCTTAACCTCTATGAATGAAGGCACCACAAATGTAGGCACCATGGTTATCACTGTGGCATTTGGAAAAAATCTCCAATAAGCACCTAGTATTCCTGCAATAGCACCACTTGCACCTATCATAGGGACATTGGCTTGTGGAGCCACAGCCACCTGAAGCATAGCTGCAGCAACTCCTGACACTAAATAAAAGACAAGATATCTTAAATGTCCCATGCGGTCTTCCACATTGTCACCAAATATATGAAGAAACCACATGTTGCCAATGATGTGAGCAAAGCCTCCATGCAAAAACATGGAAGAAAAAACAGTCAACATCTGCCCCACGCCAAAGTGGTGTGCAAAACGTGCTGGCACCAAACCCAGGGTTGTAAGAAGCTGCTCCAGAGTATGATCGCTTAAACTCACCTCATAAAGAAAAACAATAATGTTGACAGCAATGATAAGCCAGTTAACTATCGGAGCATTGCGAGATGGGGTAGTGTCACGTACTGGGAACACAAACAATATCTCCTTGTGTTATGCCCAGCCGGCTAGGTTTGCCTCTTGCTGAGTTGGACTCTCTTGGCACCGCCGTTTTGACGCAAGCCAAACCAGCAACACCGCAACATCAGCAGGACTTACACCACCTATTCGTGAAGCCTGTCCTACCGTCTCAGGACGAATACGATTTAGCTTCTCTCTTGCTTCCTTGGAAAGATTTTCCAGTCTGGCATAGTCCAGATCAAGCGGCAGCCTGACTCCATCAAGCTTTTCTGCCTGGGCTACTTGGCTCTTTTGTCGAGCAATATAGCCAGCATACTTAATATCTGTTTCTACCTCGTGCGCCCAAGGAAATTCACCTTCCGGCGGACACATTTTTATTACCACCGAATAAGGTACACGTGGCCGCCTCAAAAGCTCTTCAGCAGTTATGGACTGCCTCATCTCCTCATCATATGCTGCCAAAACTTGCTTCCACTCACAGCTTGGATATAGTCTTGTTGCCTGCAAACGCTTTTGCTCTTGCTGAATGGCACATTGTTTTCTTTCAAACAACTCCCAGCGGTAATCATCAACTAATCCTAAACGCCTCCCAACTTGGGTAAGTCGAGCATCAGCATTGTCCTGACGCAACAACAGCCTATACTCAGAGCGCGAGGTCATCATGCGATAAGGTTCGCCAATTTCCTTGGTCACTAGGTCATCCACCAATGTCCCCGTATAGCTCGAAGCACGACTTAAGACAAAAGAGTCTCTCTCCTTGACATACAGGGCAGCATTGATGCCTGCAATAATTCCCTGAGCTGCAGCCTCCTCGTAGCCGCTTGTACCCAGCATTTGCCCGGCAGCAAACAAACCTGGGAGAGCCTTGGCCATAAGACAATGGCTAAACTGAATTGCTGGCAGATGGTCATACTCCACTGCGTAGGCTGGTCGAATCATTACAGCACTTTCCAATCCTGGGAGCGAATGAACAATTTCTTGTTGCACATGAATAGGTAAGCTGGTTGAACAGCCTTGCAAATAAGCCTCATAAGTTGAGCGTCCCTCTGGTTCAATGAACAATGAGTGACTTTCCTTGTCGGCAAAACGTACAACCTTATCTTCAATTGAAGGGCAATAGCGTGGTCCAACACCATGAATGAGCCCGGAGTACATAGGTGATTCACTAAGGTTTTGACAGATAATCTCGTGAGTCTTGGCCGTGGTTCTTGTTTGGTGACAAGGTACCTGTAGGCGCTGCGGTCGCTTATCCAAAAATGAAAAGAAAGCTGGGCTCTCATCACCTGGCACTTGAGCCAAATGTGTATAGTCAATAGTCCGTCCATCAATGCGTGGTGGCGTGCCTGTCTTTAAACGTCCCATCGTAAAGCCCAATGACTTAAGACAACCAGACAGTCCCACTGCTGGAAACTCACCAGCACGCCCAGCCGGTTGCGTTTCTTTACCAATCCAGATGGTGCCATCTAAAAACGTGCCAGCACATAAAACTACAGCTTGCGCTGAAAGCCTTTCACCAAATGCAAGCTTGACCCCAGCTATGCGATTGCTCTGGATGACTAATTCCTTAACCATGCCCTGCCGCAAAGTTAGGTTGGGCAAAGACTCCATAAAGCCCTTCATCCAGACACTATACTCTCGTTTGTCGGACTGTGCTCGCAATGATTGAACAGCAGGACCACGACTTACGTTCAGCATACGCAACTGCAGATAAGTTGCATCTGCTGCTAGTCCCATTACACCACCAAGGGCATCCACTTCCTTCACCAAATGCGACTTACCAGGACCACCTATAGCTGGATTGCAGGGCATTGCCGCAATGGTATCCAGATTAACGGCAAGCATGAGTGTCTTACATCCCAGCCGGCAAGCTGCATGAGCAGCTTCACAACCAGCATGTCCTCCGCCGATGACAATTACATCGTACTCTGAGCTCATGACTCCCCAACTATGGCTTGTCCAGGCAAGACTTCTTAAGAGTGCTGATAATACCAAATCATGCCCATTTGACGCCACCAGCCATGTTTGTTACAAGTGAACTTACCGGGCAACTATGCAAGACACTTAATTCACCTGCAAGCAATTAGGTCAAAAGATGATTCAAAAAAGCTTACTTCTAGCAATTCTACTGGCTTTTGTAACTACTATGACTGTCGGACCAGACAGCCTTGCTCAAAAGGCCACAAGCGCTGTCGTAAGCTCAGCCCCATCCTCTATCGGACCTACAGAAGAAAAGCTGGCTCCAGTACTACCACCTGAACAGTTTTTTGGAGCTGCTGCCATGGGATACGCTGCCTGTAAAGCCATCCCCCATGTATGCTCCAAGTTGTTTTGTTATTGTGGTTGTGATATCACTGACAGCCACTGGAACCTCCTAGATTGCTTTACCAGCATGCACGGAGTTGACTGCCACATCTGCCAGGAAGAAGCCCTTCTTGCCTTACGCATGACCAAAGAAGATCAACCCTTTGCAACCATTCAGCGTATTATCGATGAGATGTATGCCTTTAAGTACCCTTTCAAAGAGGAGAGTCCTGCTTTAAAAAGATACAAAGCTAGTCGAAAGTACATTGCAGCTCCACTGAGCCCAGGGCAGTCCAACAAGCCAGCCCAGGGTAGTCAAGCTCAATCCACTTCTTCAGAGCCTTGTTGTTCCAACAATGCAAAAAATAAGGGATTGTAGACCAAGGACATCTGCAACTTGGCTACCTGCGTACGCTGCAGTTACAGCAGAAAAAAAAGACCAGTAGAATAAGAGAATCCGCCATAGAGGTCGACTTGGGTAAGCTCAGCAAATTGCGAACACTAGATAGCGGTTGCAATTAGAACAGCAGTAGCTCTGCTGTCTGTTGTTGCATATGTGAGGTGTGTGCTTATGGAGGAACTCGCGCTTGTTCGCGATCTAGCAGTCGTTTGGCTAGCTGCGCTTGTGGTTGGGGCCGCCTGTGTGCGACTTAGGCTACCAGTAATTGCCGGCTACATACTGGCAGGATTATTCATTGGGCCATTCGGGGCACGTCTAATAGCAGAAACTGCCCAAATTAAGGTCCTGGCCGAGCTGGGCGTAGCGCTATTGTTGTTTGCCCTGGGTGTCGAACTGTCCATTAGAAAGGTGTTCGCTTCGGCCAGCAGAGTAATTGCCGCGGCCGCTTGCCAGATAAGCTTTACGGTTATTGCCGCTTGGCTATTAGCTACTGCATTCGGATTGGTACCCAATCTGTTGTCTGGAATCATCTTCGGGTTTATCTGCGCTCTCTCCAGCACAGCAGTGGTCACCAAATTACTAGTTGATCGAGCTGAAACAGAAACACTGCATGGACGAGTGATAGTGCCAATTCTGCTCATTCAAGATCTTGCATTAGTGCCACTCGTAGCGTTGCTACCTGTGCTCGAGCAATCATCAAATGACTCACTTTGGATATTGGGATTGGCATTCGGTAAAGCAGCACTTCTGATCATTGGCGTCATAGTTGGCGCGATAGCTGTAATTCCGCGCTTGTTGGCAGCCGTGTCAAGGACAAATTCACGTGAATTGTTTCTGCTCACGGTGATATCCCTGTGCTTGGTTGTTGCTTTGCTCAGCAAGCAGCTCGGTGTCTCCCTGGCACTGGGAGCCTTTTTAAGTGGGATCATGATTAGCGAACG
>JACQVM010000158.1 GCA_016209785.1 Candidatus Melainabacteria bacterium
AGCCCACCGGCCAGTCCTAATTGGTAAACTTCTTTCAGGGCCATCGAAATCCTCCTGTTGGTGGTTTCTCTTTGACAAGAAAATTTTCCAACAAAAAGATCTCTTTGGCCCATCATTTATTCAGAAAATCTCTACCTGTTTTGCAGGGCGAACTAGTTTACAACTGCATTGAAGCCAGACTGGCTTTGACAACCGAAGAATACCCTGTTTGCTGCTCCAGTGAGAGACCTGATGAATCTAGAACTGCCCTTAGTTCATTGCGAATGCCATTGGCCAGCTCCTCTGCGACATCAGAGACCACTGCCTTTGCGACTCCCCAGCGTGCGGCAACCGCTGCAAAGTCCTTTACCTTGAGCCTGTCATTCTTGCCGTTAATTGAAAAAGCAGATCGATCGCCTGGAAGATGAATACGTGTATTGACGAGATCGTAAAGTGGAGAATATGCCACTGCGTACGGTGCCGGTGTCGCTCCCAATTGTCCAGGGGCTAACCATATGATGATTGAAACATTCTTCGCATGAAGGTCCCCATTGCCTACCATCCAGGAGAACAGAAGATGCTTCAGGTAGAGTTCCATTTGCTCCGGTGATAACCCAGCTCCCATGAGAACATCCGCTACACGTTCAGCTGAGGTATCATATTTGCCCTGACGATACAGCTTGAGCAATGAAGCGGCGTCCTGCTGCAGAGCAAGCCGAAGCGATGAATCATGTTCGTCCAATTCCTGCTTGCCAGGAATATCGTAGCGCTCAATGAGAAGAGCGCGCCCGGGGAAAAGAGTCTTGCCGCGAAACTCCACTTGCCTGACTGCCGCCGTCGGCAGTCCAACGCGCCGTGCCAATTCCATAGTTGCCCACTCGTTCTCGACTAGATTTGGAAACAGAGGAGATTGATACTTGAGTATGTATGAGCAAGAGTTACGAAGCGTCCCTACCGTCAACGTAGGATCATTTCCTTTCTCATGAACCAGACTTATGGGCAGTTTTGGTTGAATGCCAGATATTCGCATCGGACCTTTTTTCCCCAGATTGCGGAAGAGATCTTGCAGGCTCGTATCCTTTGCTATGTCGCTTCGAACCTTCATGACGGCATGTTCTGCTGGAGCAATCTCTGACAACGGATTGTTTAGTGTGTCGAACACAAGTTCTGTATCGTCAAAATTGCTTGTTCTGAGAGTCAGGTTTGACAAGTATTTCTGTGTGGTAGCAAGTAGTGCTACTGTATCTTCGCGTGCGATTTTAAATGTTGCCTGAAGCTGGCTTTCTGTCCAGCCTTCCGGCAAGAGATTCTCAAAGAATGCGGGCATCCTTCTACTCTCATAGATCTGGCCCAGCGGTAATTCGCTGGATAATGCTACGTGCCAGTTGGGTGCATATTCGAATCTGAATTCATTGCTTTGGAGCGCTGTAAGATTGCCGATTTCCCATCCGTAGAAATAGACGGCAAAATTATTTATTCTAGCGATTTCAATTCTGGCGCCCACGGAATAGTCTTTACATAGCTGCAGATATTTCCAATGCTCGGCCTTGAGGTTATTGCGAATGGCAAAGGCACCTGCGTGCTCGCGATCTCCGGCGCTAAGGTTGCCGATTAGCTCAACAACTTTGTGCTCAGGGAGCAGTTTCTGTGGATAGCGTTTAGCTGTTGAAATGCACTCAAAGACTGTTTGCAAAGGGCTTGAGAGATTTACACGAATAAGCTCAGGCTCCGAAGAGAGCTTCGGTGCGATCATCGTTGGTGCTTCGATGTGCCCTACTTCCGGGTGTGTCAGATCAGGCGATCTTATGACTTTGACCCCGGGCAGCTCAAATGGCACGTACTTGTGACTGTATCCAGACAGGAACACCAATCCATCTATAGGGGACAGGGTTGCTGCTGTGCTGTGTGCGAGATGCCAGTCTGGCTGTAGCTTGCCGAGGATAGCTAGCAGGTTTTCCTGAATCAATTGCTCAGTCCGGGATTCAAAGTCATCGGTGTACACATCCCGCGCAATGCGACGGAGAGCTCCTCTCGACGCGGCAGCCCGTATCGCCGATTTGTCTGCAGCAGTAGTGCCGATGAAAATGGTCATTGCTTGAAATGTAGCGAAAACGACACATATTAGGAATTATACTTGGCATAAGCGCTACATTTCATGATCAACCCAAAGAATTAATCAAAAATGTAGCGGAAAGGACATGCATCACCTGCCATATATGGCAAAAGCGCTACTTTCTGTACGCTCTCATACTAAAAGGTCCCTTTAATAACAAACCGGCTTACTAAAGGATAAGGTGTTTTCCTTTAATAACGCGCCCAGCCTGAACCACAGGCGGACGCCAGGATACCTAAAAACTTTGCCAATATATTTCCATGTCGCTTTCACTCAGAACAATGTGAGCTAGCTTACGATACCGTGCAATGCGGTCTCTTTCGGCAACCTCCGCATCACGCAGATATATTAAGACATCATCAACAGTGAATCCAAGCGCTATGTCACGCTCTAAACGTCTGCATTTGCGAATCTCTATGTTTACATCCAGGAATATAAGCATGTCGAAAGCGTTGCAGGAACCACGCCCTTGAAGTGAGCACGCGCGCGCGGGAAGATTGAGCCGGTTCAGTCGATTAGATTTAGGTTGGCTGGGATTGAGCTTGTCTTTGAGC
>JACQVM010000154.1 GCA_016209785.1 Candidatus Melainabacteria bacterium
ATGATGACTAGACCAAAAGCAATTCGAGAAATTGTCATTATGATGGTTACACTTTTGGCCATCTATCATGCTTCTAAATCAATCGCTGGTAGCCTGGGGCGCCAATTCTTTCTCAATAGGCAAGCTGTTGCTCTTAGATCTGGGCAAACCCAAGCACAAGAAGTTAATAAAGAGCTTAGGGAAGGGTTAACCAACTACCGTTGCCCGGTTGGCATTGAGCGCCTGGCACGTGAGCGGCTTAATTTGGCAGGATCTAACGAGATTATTGTAAGAATTGGCAAATAGAACAAAAAATACAGGCCACCACCTAGCGGCAGCCTGTAATATGTTCGAAGGTTAAGTAGGTAGGCTACCTAACTATTGCTCTGGATAACCAGAAGGCGCGTACCTGGCGGTAAGTATTGAGAAACTGGGTGTGCACAGGAAAAGTCTTTATGACAGGCGCCACAAAAACCTTAGGCACAGATACAGGAGCCTGCGCTGGGCCAAGAATTAATGGTCCTGCAAGGCTTGAAGAGGCAAGCAAGCTTGCTCCAAATACACCAGTTAGTGCCATGACCTTCAACAAACGCTTGAACTCTCTCATAGGTTAACCTCCGAACTCAAAGAATTTTGTATGCGCCTGGCAAGCAATTATGATAGGAGATGAGCGCAACTCTGGACCTTGACAATATAATAACATGGAAGCTGTTGGCAAAATCCCCTCTTCAATCTTAAATTTCATGGCACGGCGGAATTTCCTTTGTCTATAGATTTTTTTGTTGTACTTGCTTGCTGTGTCCTTGGCTTGGTTTCCCATGCCAGTCGGCATCAGAAGTGGCTAGAATGGATTTTGAGAGCTATCATTGTACTTTGTTTTGGTGGCGAGGCGCTTTCTGCCTTGGGCTGGGCTGCAACACAGGCAGGCAAGTCCTGGGGATTGTTTGTGCTGGTTGCAATGTGTATGTCCACAGGGCTTTTGCTCTTTTTGCCTGCCCGTAAGTGTTTTTCTTTTGTCCTTTCTGTGCTGCAAAATTTAGCATCTGGGCATTTTTTTGTTGCCATTTTGCGGAGAGCCGACAAGCTTAGCAATGGCTTGTCTTTGCAAGTGTTTGTGCCAGAGTCGATGCCACATGTGGTGGCACTATGGATTTATATTACTTGTGTTGGCGTACTTCTGGGCAGCATGGATCCAGCATCTTTTAAAATGCCCAGTTTGCCCTTTCCAATTCCAGTGCCACTAGCTGAGTTGTTTATGTACAATGGTTTGGGACTGATACTTCTTGCCTTGTGTGGTGTGGGCATTTTTGTGTCTCGTAAGCCAGTTGAGGCTATTAAGCGTCTGGGCTTAGTTAAACCAAGTTTGCCCCAGGTAGGAATTGGGCTTGCTCTAATTTTTGTAACTTTTACATATGATGCGCTGTGGGCATTTTTTACCCATCAGATGGGCGGGGACTTAGCCAGCAAATTGGCTGGCTATAATGCAGGTACTTTTAATGCTGGTGGTGGCTTAGGTCCTGCAGTGATTCTTGCTCTCTTGACTGGAATATGTGCCGGCGTGGGCGAAGAAACACTAATGCGCGGTGCGGTACAGCCTGCCTTAGGCATTGTGCCGGCGGCACTCTTGCATGGTCTGCTGCACGGACAATTTGCTCATGCTCCCATTTTTATAATCCAGGTTGCCGGTTGGTCTTTGCTGTTGGGCATTGTAAGGCACTATACCAACACTAGCACCACAATCATTGGACATGCAGGATTTAACTTTATCACTGCGTTCATGTTTGCTTTTAATCCATAAATAAGTCCTCCGTCGCCGCTAAGGCGGCTCCTCCGGACGTATAGACGCTCGGCAGCGGACGGCTCCTCGCAGTCCTCGCCTCGCTATGACTCGTCACTTAGCTCCGTCGTCGCCTCCGCGCGTCAAGACGCCGAGAAGCGAAGCAGGCTTCTGCCTGCGGCGCGGATCTCGTGAAATCGGCTCCTCGCCACTCGTTGGCTTCGCTATACTTTGTTGCCTAACCTCCGCAAGTTAAACAGCCATCACACGTACATGCCCGGACTTACCATAGGCAACCATCCGGCTGTCTCGGCTGAGTAGAATTGCCTTTTCCAGACGAGCGGTAGCTATTATCATGCAATCTGCGGGATCGCTATGAAAGTCTCCTGGTAAAAGTGCCGCCTCCACTGCAACAGCATCCGTAAGCGGAGCTAGCAAGAATCCAGATTTGTCTAAGGCTTCACGAACCCATCGATGCATTGGTTCTGTCAACTGGATTCGACCTTGTCTCCAAAGCATGCCAGTTTCCCAAATGCATATGCTTGGTACCAATACCTGTTGCTTCCTCAGCGCCTGTTCTATTAGTTCGCGGGCAAATGGCTTGAGATTCTTGTCTCCCATAACGGCCCATACCCACACGTGAGTGTCGAGCACGATAGGAGACTCAGGCATTAGCTTCCCACTCCACATCGATGGGCGCAATGATATCGCCCGAGATGACCACAGTGCCGGCCATACAGCCAAAGAAATCGTGTGCTGGAAGCTCCACCGGGGCAAGCTTCGCGACTGGTTCACCACGCTTTGTGATAACAACGGATGTCTTGGTTTTCTGGACATGGTCCATAAGTTTCAAGCATTTTGTTTTGAATTCTCCGGCAGGAATTCGTAATTCTTTGACCATATTACTTCACCATAGTCATGATACATGGTCATAATATATCAGCAAATCTTCAATTTGGCAATCTTACCTGTGCTGGGCATATAAGAGCGCTGCTGCTGTTTTTAAAACACGCTGCATGTCTTCTTTGGGTAGGCATTTGCATATGTTGTACCGCTTCACTGTTGTTACATAGTGGTGGCGAGCAACTTGTACCGAAAGCCCATCTCCCATGTCCTGAGTGGTAAGAACCTTTGAAGCTACAACACGGCTTGCTGGTTGGGAAGTGCTTGCAAAGATTTCCACAACCTCACCGGTGCCAACCGCGATAGTTCTTTGACTGTCGGCTTCTCCAACTGTGACTGAGCAGGCACCACAGCACTTATCAGTTAAATTTACAACAATGGGACGATCCTCAGCAAGAGACACCATTGAGATAGCACAGCCGCCAACTTTCGCGTTAACACGCCTTCCACTGATCATCATAAGGATAGATAGTGGAGTATGGTTGGCTTTTACCAAGAGTGCTCCTTTGGTAAGCATCAACCCATCTGCTTCTCGTTGATATTGTGCATCTTTGGTTGGCATAAAAAGAGCTTCTTTATGTTTCCGACTTTGTGCTGCAGAGACGTTTTCTACGACTCGACCAATTTTTCGACCAGTTATGTCTTCTCGTGGATTGTTCTCGTCAGTATCCACATCATAATTGCCTGCTTGGCTGTGATGGAATGTGAGCCATTGTCCAGTAAAGTCATAGCGTGGGTCTGTCGGAACTAACGGTGTATGTGTGTGTTTGCCAGGCTTGTCTTTGCATGTGCAATCAAGCTTCTGCTGGAGCCCTTGTGCGTGCCCCAGTGAGCCACCAATTCCTGATGTGTCGGTTGGAGCAATAGCGCCTGAAAAGCCAGTCGATGGCACAATGAAGTGTGGCGTTGTTTGGCTTGTGCTTTGCTGAGGAGGAGGTGGTGGCGGAGGTGGAGCAGGCAATTGAACAGGTGGCGGCATAGGTGGCTCGTGATGATCTTCACCGTGATGAGCCAATGCTTGGCTACAACAGCAAGCCAAACAAAGGCAAGCTGCCACTGCAAAGTGTACCAGAGCCTTCATATCTGCGCCTCCTCTGTTGGCGAAAGTAAGCTAAGTTTACCAATATTGCTGCTAATCCGTTTGAGAGCTTGATGTGTGAGTCTTGACAAGAAGTTCATGTCAGAATCGTCATGAAAGTGGAGAATTTGAGTATCGACTTGTTTCCATGTCTTTGTTGCGGAAGGGTATATGAAGAGAATATTGGCTTATCTAACAGCACTTAGCATTTGTTGGCTTACAAATGTTGTGTCCAGCTATGCCCAGCCATCGCGCTGGGAAACGTACATGCAGGAAGGGCAGCTTGCCTACGATAACCACCGATACCGAAAAGCTCAAACGATGTGGCTAAAGGCACTGACTGAGGTCGAGGGCTCAGGGCAAGATGATCAACAGCTTGCTTCTACACTGACGAAACTAGCACAAGTATTGCGGCAAAGTGAAGACTATGGAGGTGCCAATGACTATCTGCAACGAGCACTGGTCATATATCAACGCCTGGGCAAGGCACATCCAGAGTTTGCTCAAGAGTATGCAGAACTCTCGCGCGCTTACCGGCTGATTGATTTAGAGCGCCTAGGAACAGGAACGGCTGAAACGTTAAAGGCAAATTCCGCCAAAATGTGTGTGGTTAGGCAGGACACTGGGAATCATGTGCAGATTGATGTACCTGAACGTTTTGAGAAGTCCTTAAACAGTACTCGAGTAGATCAAATAGGATTAGAAAAGCTAGTAACGTTTGACATATCCCGAGATGGATCTGGCTGGATTGAAGTCAGTAAAATCAAAGGATTTAAGATTCATTCTGTCGAAAGGAACACCTGGGCTAATCTTTATAATCTGCTGATTAAATCGATTGATGCTGAGGGTAAGTATGACGCAGTAATTACTGCTGGAAAGGCTGGCATTACCAAAGTTGTAGATGGCAAGATTTCTCCTAAAGCCTATGAGCCGATTGTAGGAATTGCTATGCAAGCTGAGATGTTAGGGACACCAGAGGTGTTATCAATTCAGGTTGATACTGCCCAAGCAGCGTCAGTACCAACTACAGAAAAAACTAATGGCCAGAATGCCTCACTGGTTTTACCTGAACCAGGAGCGACCGTAACCCACAGCCACGAAACAACACACGTAGCTCCTGTCCAGCAAACACAACCGCTGGCAAATGAGAAACGGCAGTCTGCAAGAGATGACATGCAACAATCCGGGCAGACAAAACCGCAGGCAAGTTCAAAAAATGTTTCAAGGGAACAAGAGCGGGATCGTGACGATGACGATGACGACGACGATCACGATGACGATGAGCAGGAAGACGATCATGCAATCCTACATTTTTTCGGTAAGCTCTTTCAAAAGAAGTAAGCAGCAGGGCTTGTTATCGAGATGTTACACCAGATAGTTCGTCGATGAAGTCTTCTGGATCTTCTGTAGTCTCCATTGAAAAAACCTCATCATGAGCTGGTCCTGCTAACGGTTCAGGTGGAATATCTTTGAGCACTAAGTCTATGTTGTACATCAAGTTAAATGTAACTGGGGACATGCTCAGGTAATTGACAGCTTCAAACAGAGCAATTAACCAGGGAATAAGTGTCCAAGAAAAAAGTATGTAAACAAAACAAGCATTGCGCTCTCCAAGATAAAACTTGTGGATGCCCCAGACTCCTAAAAATATGGCCAGAAGTGCTGCAGTAGTTCTTTGCTTGCCATGAGCATACTCCTTGGAAGCAGCCTCGATTAACTTTGCTTTGCGTCCGTGCAACTGTGCTGCTTCCTGTAGTGCATGCATGTGTTTAGCATCATGCCTGCTTAGTGGCTGCCCCTCAAAGCCACACAGGCAACGAGCTGTTGCTGCTACCCCTTTGCGAAAGCCATATATCTCACCTTCATTTAAAAGGCGTTTGCAGTTGCCACAGTAAAGTGGTACCAGTGGCTTTTCCTCAACCAAAAGTGGCTCAAAATTGTTAGACTGAGGTGCGACAAAGGCTAAATCTACTGAAAACTGCTTTAGCTCATGAGCTTTTTGTGTAAAGGTTTCTTGCAATTCTAATGAGGTTGCTGCTTGTGACAATAACAAATACTGCTCAGCAGCTTCTGAGAATTTTGAGGCATGCTCCAGTGTTTCAGCGAGCATCTTTCGTAGCTCAACTTCCTTATCTTCTTGGTTTGCTAATCCCTTAAGTCTTTTAAGAGCCTCTACACAGGCGGCTGCGGCTTGCTCGTATCTGCCTTGGCTGAGATCTAGCTTGGCCCCGCTAAGCCAGTTTTCAAAGGCTTCTTGGAGCTCTTTGCTATGGTCCGAAGCCCCTACTATAATTGGAACAGCTTCCCATGAAACTACGGTGTCACAGTTGTGACAAGTAACTTCCCAAGGTTCTAAGTTGGTTTTGCAGTCTGGACAGGGATTCATACTATCTTTTTTGTACATCGGAGAAGAGGTTATAGCCAAGTGCTGACTGCAGCCGAGGTGGAACTACTAGAGCTTTCATGGCATCCTTGCTAAGGGCCAGATAATTAGCCTTTGGCTCAAGGTGTTTAAGTATATCTGCGTAGCTGGCTGCCTCTGCAATGGCTGGAGGATAAACCTTAGGCTTTTGAGGGCCAACACTAAATTCTGGACGCAGGGCTGCTGCAATTTCTTCATATTCAGGAGCAGTGTATGTGCCATATTTAGCATAAAGGAAAGGAATTCCTACCCGTTGAGCTACGCCACCATCTTTAATTCTACTGTCACCAATATAAAGGAACTGGCGTGGGCGAAGGTGAGACTCCTCTTGCATTATCATGAGGATGCCTCCAGTCTCAGGCTTTTCAAACCTCTTAGGTAGTTCTGTTAACCTTTGAAGCTTGGAGGTGCTACTCAGGAAGTTGGCAAGTCTAGCTCGACCATTTTCTAAAGCTGCTGTGGACCCAACTGCTGAGACCGATGGTTCACGGGTTTCAATGGCAAACATGCCATCTAAATACTGGGCTACACCAGTCTCTTGAGTACGAGCCTTAACCATAAAAGCAGGGGCATCGCTTAGGGCATAAACTTTAATGCCTCGCCGTTCTAGCTCAGCTAAAGTATCCAGAACACCAGGATATGCTCTTAAATATCTTTGTCGGCAGGCATCAATTGCTGCAAAATAAGGTTCAACAACCTGGCTTCTAAACTCTTCGGGGGTACCGGGAAATTTTCTGGCAACCTTAGATTCTTCCAAGACCCATGGCCATTCATGGGTTTTACGGGCATCCATTATCTGTCCAATTGCTTTACATACTGCCTCTTCACTCATGCCAACTTTGCGTGCAATGTGAGGAACCACATCGCGAACTGCTGGCATCATTGAGTCATAGAATCCCCAGGTGGTTTGATCAAGATCGGTAATGACTGCCCTAACTTTAGGTGGCATTGCTGCTTCACGTATTTCCCAAAGATTTGCACGTACTTGCTCTAGCCGTACCTTGCCTGCCAGTAGGTCATAGAGAGCCATATTGTGTCCAAAGACAGCATTTGCTCCTGCTCGCCCGACAACGGACCCGGCCATAGCCATGGGCATAGCCGAAAGAAAAGCTGTCCCTTCGTGGCTTACAGCATCCTTAAGATAACTTCTTACATAAGTAAGATCAGCTCCTGGCGTTGTGGACTCCTTTATTGCGGCAATAGTGGCTTGTCCTAATCCACGCATAGACCAGCCTACCAATAAGGCAGTAGCTGCACCTTTTGGATTCACCAAAGAAATCACTGCCCCGGCTGCAGCATCCTGCCAATGATTCTTAAGGTATTGAATCGACGTATCGACAGGATGTTCGACAAAGACATTGCTGGCTTTTCTTAGGTCAGCCCATGTTGTCTGGGCAATTTCAGCCAAACCATCAGAAAACCCCCCTGCGATAAC
>JACQVM010000159.1 GCA_016209785.1 Candidatus Melainabacteria bacterium
AAAGCCTACGCCATCAGCATCTGGCAAGCCTAAGCCAGAAAGCCAACGATCTAAGACAGACAACTACAATATCCTTGCTCTTCACAAGGCAGCAGATGTGCCTCGAATTCCAACATCAACCACTATCCCTAGAACCAATGCTTCTCCTGCACAAGTACCAGACAGCACAAAGTTATCCTCGTCTGACAAGGCACCCCTGCCGGTCTTCACACCTCTATCCCAAGAAGCTCAGAGACAACCTGTTAATAGCTCCAAGCAGAACCTGTCCACCGAAGAATTTATGCAGGAAGTTGATCCACCTGAGCTTGTGGAGCTCATGGACAATGAAGGCAATCACGGTATACATGTATGGCAGCCTGGAGGCCGCTCCTCGGGTGGCACGGGAGCAGCCTCTGAATTAGCAAAGTATCTCAAAGAACTACACAAGCGCATTAAGGCTGCCTGGTTGCCACCGAGAGGGCAAACCAGAACAACTGAAATACTTTTTCGCATCCGAAAGACAGGAGACCTGGTCTTGGTTCGGGTGTTACATTCTTCAGAAGACAGTCAGTCAGACAGACAAGCCATAGAAGCTATCACAGCCTCTGCACCTTTCAGCAAGCTCCCACCTGACTGCAGTCTGCCTTATCTCGATGTAAAATACACCTTCAATTACAGCGTAGACCAGTTAAGTGAAGTACATATGCAGGCAGTACATTAACCAATTAATGTAAGGGTAGTTTTCTTGCAAGACTGTTCAGGAACTGGCAAAGTGCTTCACGATACTCACGGCTGTCACACGGCATGTCGTTATGTCCAGCTTGCGATACTAGAATGAGCTGCTTGGGCTCATTACAATTGGCAAAAATGAGCTTCGAGTGCTCAAACGGCACCACGTGGTCTGACGTGCCATGAAACATCAGCACTGGCACGTGCACCTGCTTGATCTGCTCCACATTGTCAAAGTGCGGTGCAGGAAACAAAGGCTCCGGAATGATATTTAGCCATGTTATACCTGCTTGTGCAACTCGCGGTAACGATCCAACCGCAGATTGTAAAATTAAACCCGCAGACGGCTTCATGGAAGCTACCTGGCATGCAACTCCCGTGCCGATTGATTCGCCAAAATTAACTATGCTGTGCTCAGCAAATCCTAGTTTGCTCCGCGCAAACTCATAGACGCTAAGCCCATCGTCGCTCAAACCTGCCAGGCTTGGCTTACCGCTACTCTTTCCATATCCTCTGTAGTCATACAGCAATACTGCTGCTCCGCAGCCCATGACAGCATTTGTAAGATAAAGGCGATGAAGAATGTTTCCGGCATTTCCGTGGTGCACTATGACCAGCAGTTTGGAATTGCTAGGGTTGAACAGCCAGGCATGCAGGCGATTATCATGGTTGCCAATGATAAAAAACTCCTGCAGTCCAGGCAGGTGTCGCGCCTTCTCGTAATACTCATCAGGAGGGAGCGGCCTCAAAGCTATGGACTCATACAGCGGCGAGCGTACTGCCAAGATTAGCGCCCCGTATGCTGCAACTAAGAATATGGCTAAAATACGCAACTGTTTCAGCCAATACAATTTCGTGGCTACAAGCAGCTGTTTGTCGGTCGGGGGAATCATTGGTGTCTCCGACATTGAACAGCTATCCTCTCAACAGCCAATTACTGGATTGTACCAAGGTCGAACAGAGCTAGCCAGCACAGCATGAGAGCAGACACCTCCCTATAGATCTCTTAGCGGACCTGCTGTTCCTGGATTCTAAGCTTTACATTGGAGGTAGATATATCGTCAGCCACTAAGACAACCTCACAGCCGGCCAGAAATACCAAGTGAAGAGGGTGGAGCTGCTCAAGTTGTTTCTTAACCCGCCAGAGCTGGTGTCTAACACACTTATCGTCAATAATCAGCCAAGATGGATGACAGTGCTGAATGAGCTTCTCCAAATTAGCCACCATCGTCATCGTGGTCAGTCTGCGTCTTTTTTGTTGAGCCAGATGACCTTCTGAAAGTGAGGACACAATTACAGCAGTACAATTTGAAGGCAACCTCTCGACATTCCAAGGTTGCTGAGTGTCTTGCACGACAACAAGTGTCATCTTAGGCTGCTTCACATCAACAATAGTAAATGCGCCTTGCTGTGTCACAGAGACCCAAGGTAATGTCTCTTCTTCAACCTTTGCTCCCATGTAACCAAGAAACCTTTGCACTTGCTTGGTGCGCGCATCCCCAATTGACATAGCTTCATGCTGAGCGTTGACCAAGACTACAGTTTGTGGGAAACAGGCCAGAGTAAGGTATGGCAAAGGACACTGCCAGACTAGTCCACCACAGGCACCCAGAAAAGCAACCAGGCAACCAATCCTAAAGTGTTTTGCTCGCAAGGACACAATCATCAAGGCAAATGTCACATAGAATGCTATAAACAATAAAGGCTGCGGCGGTCCAGGAGCTAACTTAGCACAGTCCCAGGATGAAAGATATGTGGCTCCCGCAAGCATCCCCTTGAGCGGATAACGAGCAATACCATCCAGTATCAAGGTCACCACAGGAGACACATATCCTGTAAAATCAAGCACAATTGTAGCTGAGGAAATGAAGCCCAGCACTGTCACAAGCGGGACAACTGCGGCAGCCAATAAATTGGCTGGCAAAAACAACAGTCCTATCTGCCAGAAGTAGGCAAGCTGCAATGGAAGAACACTTAGCTGCGCAACAACTATCACAGCAATAGTTTCGCTAAACCAACGTGGCAGTCCACGCAGAACTGACGAGGAAAGAGCGCAACCCACATCATGGGCACCGCATATGATGCCTGCTGTAGCCAGGTACGAGAATTGCAGTCCTATATCTGCAACCGTCAGGGGATCAAATGTAAGTGTTGCAAGCAGTGCAACTGCTAAAGCAGAAGGCGCATAGAGAGTGCGAAACAAAACTCGTGACAGCAGAAGGAGGCTGCACATACACGAGGCCCTCATTACCGACGGCGAAGGGCCTGCAAGCAACACAAATCCTACCATGGCAAGAAAACATATCGCATTCACTGCCCATCGGCTTCGAACAAGAAGTCGACTGAGCCAGAAGGTCGTTCCTGTTACAAGCGTGAGGTTAAAACCGGATGCCGCCAGCACATGGGATAATCCAATATCCCTGAAACTTTCCTTTATGGATGGTGCCAGGTCAACAGCCCGATCTCCTAAGATCATCGAAGAGAGAAGATTACCCTCAAGATTTCCTGCATATTTTTCGTGAAAGGAAATGATGTGAGCCCTAACATCAACAATTATCTTACTGAGACAAGATAGCAAGTTTGCTATGCTTAAACCATTTGTGGTGGCTGTCTCTGAGGTGTTGACGAGCTGAACAGCCGTCGCTGGGGCAGCCGTTAGGCAAAATATGCCACGACGCCGCAAATACTGGCCATAATCAAACTGCCATGGGTAATGTTTATCCGGAGGACCCTTCAATCTAGCCTTTACCTCAATTATTTGTCCATCGTGGACAGGCATAGTACCACCATATACAGCGAGCACAGTCGCACCAGATAGTCGACTTCTTACAGGGAAAAGCATTTCTTGTGGATAAACTTGCATCCTAGTAACACCTGAGGAGCCAGCCGGCAGGACGCCAGCAATTCGGCCACGAAACATCACAGCACCTCGGGCAAGCCAATGGCATAAATCATGACAGTCAGGACTAGGTAAGCGCCAAAGAAAATACCCCCAGAACAACACTGGTAACAGTGGCAACAACCAGCACAACTTTGCTTGCCGTCGTGCCCATACCAATACTAACCCTACAAGCACAGGCACTATAAGCCATGCTGGTGACAAAGATGCATTGGCCAGCATTGCCCCACTTGCAGACAGCAACGAGGCCCAAACCATAAGACGTGGACCACAAGTTGCCTTGCTAAAGTTAGACAGGGCATGATCTAGGCTAGCCTTGAGGCATGCTTTAGAAAAGCATTGACTGAGCCTAGGTTGCCATCTCAACGCCAAGGCAAGCTGGGAAGTGAACATAAAGCTTCCCCCAAACTGGTCCATTTCAAATACGGATCCACTGCCTAATTGGTTCAATCTTTAGTTATTCTCGATAAAGCCTTTGTCTACATGTGTTTTCTTCAGAATTATTTGACATGCATGGAAACCAGCTTTTCCTTAAGCAGATGTGCAGCCTCTTGCACTGAAACATTTACGGTGCTTCTGGTAGTTCGATCAGTCAGTTCGACCTGACCGCTATCGATCTTTTTGCCGACTGTTATTCGATAGGGTACTCCGATAAGATCCGCATCATTGAACTTGACACCCGCACGTTCGTCACGATCGTCCAAGAGGCTATCCATGCTGAGCTCCTTGAGCTGTGTGTGGATTTTTTCTGCGACAGCCAGTTGCTGTTTGTCTTTGACATTCACCGGAAGTACTAAAACTTCGAAAGGTGCCACAGACACAGGCCAGGTTAATCCTTGTTCGTCGTGACACAGTTCAGCAACAGCCGCTATCAACCGCTCAACACCGATGCCATAAGAACCCATGACTAACGGTTTTCTAATTCCTTCCGGTCCGAGAACTCCAGCATTCATGCTTTCTGAATAGCGAGTACCCAACTTGAATATGTGTCCAATCTCAAGTCCTTTTGTCATCATTAAGGTGTTACCACATTTGGTACATTCTTCATTATCTCGAACTGTATGTAAATCAGCCCACTGATCGATCATTATGTCACGCTCCACCGAGACGCCGCGCAGGTGAAAGTCGTCTTTATTTGCACCAGTAATCATATTCATTCGTCCGCGCAATCTTTGATCCGCCACGATCTGCCTGATATTCTGGTCAGAGCCCGTGCGGACGGCGCAAGCGCCTAGAGAACCAGGTTGAGCGCCAAGAGCCTCCACAATCTCCAGATCAGATGCTTGCCTCAAGACTGCAGCTCCCAGCACAGACTGCAACTTTGTCTCGTTCAACTCCTGATCACCCTGTAGGAGTGCTAGTACGAGGTATCCGTCAGCAGAATATACAAGTGTCTTGATTTGTTGACTGGCAGGTGCCCCTGTCGGAAACTGTTCTAGTTCACGTATTGTGCGGATGCCAGGAGTGGCAAACTCGATCAAGGGTTCATGTGTACACTGCTGATTATTGATCCTGATCTTGGATTCAGCCCTTTCCAGGTTTGCTGCGTAATCACACATGCGGCATAAAACCAATGTGTCCTCACCGGCCTCGGTAAGAACCATGAACTCTATTGAGTTGCTTCCTCCCATCGCTCCTGAACTCGCTTCAACGGCTCGGAAACTCAAGCCACAACGGTTGAAGATGCGACAGTATGCAGCATGGTGCTGCTGGAACGATCTATCAAGCCCGTCATTGTCGAGGTCAAATGAATACGAGTCCTTCATTGTAAATTCGCGCACCCGTAACAATCCTCCTTTGGGCCTCGCTTCGTCTCTAAACTTTGTTTGTATTTGATACCAAGTCTGGGGAAGTTGCTTATATGAATCAAGGCTCGCACGAGCTATTGATGTGAAAACTTCCTCGTGCGTTAGTCCCAAAGCTAGCTCTGAACCCTTTCTGTCTTGGAAGCGAAACATTATATTCGCGACCGCGTCCCTCCTCCCCGACTCATCCCAGAGTTCAAGCGGTTGTAGCGCGGACAGTGCAAACTCTTGTCCTCCGATGTTATTCATCTCTTGCCGAATGATCTCAATGACTTTGAGGCGTACCCGTTGCCCCAGAGGCAAAAGACTATAAACACCTGCGGTCAGTTGCCTGATGTATCCTGCTCTGACGAGCAGTCGGTGGCTTGCCGCTTCCACATTTGCGGGTTCTTCACGTAATGTAGGAATGAACATCTGTGACCAACGCATTTTAAGTTATCCTCGAATAAGTTCAGAACCAAACAAAAAGAGCCACTCCATAAGAGGTGGCTTCGAAATTGTGCGTTTACTTTTTTTAGTTATCGACTAATGTAAATGCTCAAATCCGCCCACCTAGATGCTGGGTTGGCTGGGTTTGGCGCTGGTGCTGAAAATGACAATTTGACCATAACGTCTTATTATGCCGGACTATTGGAATTTGTCAATTAAATGTTCATAGCCAATAACGACACAGTCACGGACATGGCTGTCCATGAGCTCTTTGGTACGTTCAAGTTGCTCCCTGCGCAAGTCGGGACGCTGCTTTAGTAGAGCAGCAATCCACTCTTCGTGTATGTGCGCACTCCATTTGGCACGAAACAAGTCTGTCATTGCCAGGTGCATCAACAGATCGCGCAGCTGTGCCGGATAGATAATCCATGCTTCATAGACAACAGTAAAGCTTGATGGCACGCCGGATCAACATGCGCCAGACGAAGATGGTCAGGGTTCCTGTCCCAAGCTTTGCTTGGCGCGACAGCAGAACTTTTCGTATGACTGCGGCCGGTCACCCTGCCACTACTTGCCAGCAATTGCCCTGCCCATATTTTGAGCTATGACATCCAGTTGCTCTAAATCTGGATTACTAGGATCAAGAGCTCTTGCCTTCTCGAGTGCACCCTGAGCTTCATCATAATAC
>JACQVM010000155.1 GCA_016209785.1 Candidatus Melainabacteria bacterium
ATCGTAATGTGGGCTGCGTTCATCAAAGATTAGCTTGCGGTGGTATTCACGCTCACCTTCAGCAATCCTATACAATGGGAGAATCTTAGTAGCATTGACAATTGCCATATCTAGCCCAGCTTCAACGGCATAATGAAGAAAGACTGAGTTGAGAATTTGGCGAATGTGAGGATCAAAGCCAAAGGAGATGTTGCTCACACCAAGGCTTGTCTTTACTCCAGGCAATGTGTCTTTAATAAGGCGAATACTGCGCAGGGTTTCAATTCCCAACTTTCGATCTTCTTCGGCGCCAGTTGAAAGAGTAAAAGTCAGGGGGTCGAAAATAATATTTTCAGGCTTCATGCCCGCCTTGGTGGCAAGGTTGTAAATGCGTCTTGCTACTTCTAGTTTGTGTTTGGTGGTCTTGGCCATCCCTTCTTCGTCAATGGTCAGTGCAATGGCAGCAGCACCAAATCTGGTGACAAGATCAACTTTCTCAAGTAGTTTTTGCTCACCATCTTCTAGATTAATGGAATTGACAATTGGCTTGCCTGCTATGAGCTCCAGGGCAGTCTGAAGGACAGGGTATTCGGTGGTGTCAATCATGAGAGGTATCTGCAGCTCAGTGTTCAATCGTTTCACCAGGACAGACATGTCTTTGGTTTCATCGCGACCAACATAGGCAGTACAAAGATCTAAAATATGTGCGCCCTCACGTTCCTGTTCTCGGGCCATGGACACCATACCGTCCCAGTCCTCATCTTCTAGAAGCTGCTTAAACTTGCGACTACCATTGGTGTTTGTACGTTCACCTATGATTAGAGGGGGTGGATCAAGATGGAGCGGCACAGCTGTGTAGAGGCTGGCTACTGATGGAGTAAACTCAATCTGACGAACCTTAGGACAGACATTTCCTACAACTTCTACCACACAGGCGAGATGGTCTGGTGTGGTTCCACAGCAACCGCCAATGATATTTACACCGAGCTCACGAGCAAGATAATTTAGTGATTGGGCCAGCTCATCTGGTGTTAGCTTATAGACAGTTCGGCCATCTATGTTTTCTGGCAACCCAGCATTAGGCAACGCAGAGACAGCCTTGGGGCTGTTGTTGCACAAGTAGTGGATAGGATCAATCATTTCTGTAGGACCGGTTGCACAATTAAGACCAATAACATCAATTGGGTAAGGTTCCAATGCAGCAAGTGCTGCTGAAATGTCCGAACCAACAAGCATTGTGCCAAGGGGCGGTGCCTCAATTGTTACTTGCACAATAATTGGCAAAGCCCGACCTACTTTCTTGAAGTAGTCGAGCATAGCAACTATGGCAGCTTTAGCTTGCAGGAGATCTTGCCCTGTCTCAAACTGCAAAACGTCAACGCCGCCATCGACAAGTCCAGCTACCTGCTGATAATAAGCATCTTTCAATTCCTTAAATGTAATATGACCTAGCGAAGGCAACTTGGTGGTGGGTCCAATGGACCCAGACACAAACCGCTTGTGCCCAGAGTGTGAGTAATCGGCGGCTACCTGCTTGGCTAAGTGAGCAGCCTCAAGATTTAATTTGTAGGCACGATCCGCTAAGTTAAACTCCTTAAGCACTACTTGAGAGCCACCAAAAGTGTTTGTTTCTATGGCGTCACATCCAGCGGCAAGGTAACTGGCGTGGATTTCGGAGATTACATCAGGCCGACTTTCCACTAATATTTCCGAGCAGTTCTCATTACCCCAATAATCATCGGCAGACAGCTCGTATGTGTGGATAGACGTGCCCATGGCCCCATCAAAGATGAGGACCTTTTCCTTGAGCATGTCTAAAAACAACATTAGGCGCGTAATAGAGTTAGGAACTTTCAGTAGGGTTGTCAAACTATTGGCTTATTTGGGATAGATTCTAGGTAAGAGGGTACAACACAATGAAGCTGCTTGGCTTATTTAGGGCAATCTTACTTCTTACTTTCCTTGTCGGGCAGATGGCTGGTGTGTCGGTGCTGGCTAAGAGCAATACATCATCAGCCGAAGTTCGCGTTACCACAGGCTCATACCATGTAGCGGGCTGGGAGAGGCAGCTTGTTAAAGGCAATCCAAATTTGGCCCGTTATACATGGATGCCAGTTACTGGTTACATTCAAGGGAAAGCTAGGGTGCAGCAGCCAAATGGTCCTACCATTAATTTAGCCAGTCAGTCAGGACAGCCACGAAGACCAATTTATATTAGGCCAGTTCATGTGCCAACGGTTGTGTCCCGGGCAGGGCAGGCAGCTCCCCGGATGCAAGTAGAAGGTGCATTCCGTGTCAGCTCTTGTAACTGGGCAGCTAAAGATGTCTCAGCTAAACTTGCCTATAAAGATGACTCCCGTGATGTTTCTGCCATGCTGAAAGATAACCCAGAGGTGTTTACCTATCCTAGTGTCTATGGCTCAGGTGACAGCTCAGGGGTTTGTGGACTCTTAGAGCGTAAGCATGTCTTTGGCAAGATAAACCGCTTAAATTTCTAAGTACGGCAGCCTTACCGTAACGCCTGCTCAAGATCATCAATTAAATCTTGGCTATCCTCTATGCCCACCGAAAGCCTAACTAGTCCATCAACAATTCCTCTAGCTTCACGGATCTCCTTAGGGATGGAGGCATGCGTCATTGTAGCTGGGTGTCCGATTAAAGACTCAACCCCACCCAAGCTTTCGGCAAGGGCAAAAAGCTTGGTACGCTGCAAAAGCTTTTGTGCTTTGTCCATGCCACCTTTGATAACGCAAGATACCATGCCACCAAAGCCGGTCATTTGCCTTTTGGCCAATTCATACTGGCGGTGGGATGGAAGCCCTGGGTAAAGTACCTTTTCAATTGCCGGGTGTGTCTCCAAAAACCTTGCTATCAGAAGGGCATTTTTTTCATGCTCGGTCATACGTAAAGCAAGTGTCTTCAGTCCCCTTAAAACTAACCAACTGTCAAAAGGACCAGGGACACCACCGACTGCATTCTGGTGGAACTTAATTGTTTCATAGAGATCATCTCTGGAGGTAACTGCTGCACCACCTACAACATCACTATGTCCTCCCAGGTATTTGGTAGTGCTGTGAATGACAACATCAACGCCTAAATCAAGTGGGCGCTGGAAATATGGGCTGGCAAATGTATTGTCGACAACGCTAACAAGCCTAGATGCTTTAGCTAGCTTTGCCAAGGCTCTCAGATCTGCTAGTCTTAAGAGAGGATTTGTAGGGGTTTCAAGCCAC
Organism: Candidatus Melainabacteria bacterium; assembly: GCA_016209785.1. Lineage (GTDB taxonomy): Bacteria > Cyanobacteriota > Vampirovibrionia > Obscuribacterales > Obscuribacteraceae > JACQVM01. Next base: position 3,213 of record JACQVM010000155.1, read on the forward strand.
AGCATTTTAGTGTCAGAGCGAATTGCACGCTCTACCTCACTTACGTTTCTAGCGTCTACATAAGAAAACGTTAGCTTGTAGCGGCATAAAACCTGCTCAAACAACCGATAGACCCCACCATATACGTCATCTCCTACAACAACATGGTCACCAGCAGACAGAAGGTTCATCACTGTGGCACACGCAGCCATTCCAGAGGCAAAAGCAAGACCATACTTGCCATTTTCTAGTGTTGCCAGACAGGTCTCAAGAGCTGTGCGTGTAGGGTTTTGCGTTCTAGAATACTCATATCCTTTGTGCTTCCCTAGCCCCTCTTGAACATATGTAGAAGTTTGATAAATGGGCGTGATAACTGCACCGGTTGCTAAGTCTGGTTCTTGCCCGGCATGAATTGCCTTAGTGGAGAATCTCACCTGCCGGCTCCTACCTTCTTTGACTGCCGATCAGCACTGTGACTAACGTTGATTGACTCGCGCAGGTGAGTCATGATGTCAAACTTAGTGAGTACACCATGAGCTTTGTGGTCTTTGGTAATTACCACCATTGCTGTTCCTAACCTGAAGGCACGATACACCTCATCTATTTCTGCATCAACATCAAATTGAGGGAATGGTCTGCCCATCACAGAGCTTATCTTGACTGTTTGGGGGTCTTTACGTTCGTATACAACTTGCATTGCTACGATATCGTTTATTGAGCCTACAGTTTGACCGCTTTCTGTGATAACTGGAAGCTGGTCAATTTGATACTCCTCCATCAAATCAATGGCTCGCTGAATTGTGTCATCCGGTCTTACAAGAACAATAGAAGGGCACTTTCGTCCTTGTCCTTTTAAGGTAATCAAATCCCGCACGTAATACGTAACTCCAGGTGCTGGCAAAAAGCCATTCTCTTGCATCCAGTCATCGGAGAACTGCTTACTTAAGTAACCTCGTCCACCGTCCGGCATTAGCACGACAATAATGTCGTCTTTAGTCATGTTTTCGGCTATACGTAAAGCAGCAGTCGTTGCTGTTCCAGAGGAGCCACCTACAAGGATGCCTTCTTCTCGTGCCAGGCGACGTGCCATGGTGAAAGACTCCTTATCACTGACACGAATAATTTCATCGATAAGCTTTAAATTGACATTCCTGGGGATAAAGTCTTCACCAATACCTTCGACTTTATATGGTTGTGCCATGTCGCCAGAATAAATTGAGCCCTCTGGGTCAACGCCGACAACTTTGATTCTTGAATTTTTTTCCTTGAGATAGCGGGCAGTACCACATATGGTGCCACCTGTGCCTATTCCTGCAACAAAGCAGGTAATCTTACCGTCGGTGGCTTTCCATATTTCAGGACCTGTAGTGAGGTAATGTGCGTCTGGATTGTTTGGGTTGGCAAACTGATTGGGCTGGAACGCGCCTGGAATTTCGGTTGTCAATTTATTAGCTACCGAATAATAGCTTTCGTACGAACTGGCGGATACGCTTGTTGGCACAATTACTACTTCAGCACCATATGCCTTAAGCAAGTTGATTTTTTCTTGTGCAACTTTGTCAGGTACAACCAAAATGCAACGATAGCCTCTGACAGCAGCAATTTGAGCTAGTCCTGTGCCTGTGTTGCCGGAGGTGGGTTCGATAATAGTCCCGCCTGGCTTCAGGAGTCCTTGTTTTTCTGCTTCTTCAATCATCTTGATAGCAGGACGATCTTTAATAGATCCGCCAGGATTAAAGGCTTCAACTTTAGCCAAAATAAGTGGCTTGAGCCCAAGGGCAACCTTGTTTAACTTTACAAGAGGAGTTGAGCCAATGGTTTCAAGGATGGTGTTGTAGTACTGCATCCTCCCGGACCTCCATTACAAAAGATATAAAGCAAAGCTCAATTATAAAGCAAAGGCAGTAAACTGTTACGGTTAAGCCAATGAGTATACATACAAGGTGAGCATCAGTGATAAAAATGACAAGTCTGTCTGGACTCCAGAAGACTTAATGTCCTGGAGCCATGAGGCAAGGCTTGGCGAGCCTGGTAAATATCCTTTTACCAGGGGTATTTATCATGACATGTATCGCCGTAAGCTGTGGACCATGAGGCAGTATGCTGGGTTTGGTTCAGCCGAGGAAACTAATGGGCGTTTTCGCTATCTCTTGGCAGCAGGTCAGACAGGCTTATCTGTGGCTTTTGATCTGCCTACACAGATGGGCTATGACAGTGATCATGCAATGGCAGTTGGTGAAGTTGGCAAAACCGGTGTAGCTATAGACAGCCTGGCCGACATGGAGCGTCTTTTTGAAGGAATAGATCTTTCTCGTGTTTCAACTTCTATGACCATAAATGCTACCAGTGCAATTTTGCTAGCCATGTACAGAGCTGTAGGAATTAAACAGGGTGTAAGTCCTGATCAGCTACAGGGCACTATTCAAAATGACATACTCAAAGAGTATGAGGCGCGCAACACTTATATTTACCCACCTCATGCTTCAATGCGCATAGTGACGGACATTTTTGAATATTGTGCTTCTGAGATGCCACGATTTAATACCATATCAATAAGCGGTTACCATATTCGCGAAGCTGGTGCCACTGCTGTACAGGAGTTGGCTTTTACCTTTGCTAATGCAATTGAATATGTCAAAGCTGCGCTTGCTCGTGGTCTTGATATTGATCAGTTTGCTCCTCGTTTGAGCTTTTTCTTTGTTGCCCAGATGAATGTTTTTGAGGAGGTAGCTAAGTTTCGTGCAGCACGACGTCTCTGGGCTCGACTTATGAGAGAACGTTTTGGCGCCAAGGACATGAAGAGCATGATGTTGCGTTTTCACGTTCAGACTGCAGGATCAAGTCTTACCTTGCGACAGCCTGACAACAACATAGTACGTACAACAATGGAAGCCATGGCAGCAGTGCTGGGTGGGTGCCAGTCTTTGCACACCAACTCAAAAGATGAAGCTATATCGCTGCCTAGTGAAGCTGCAGCGCTTACTGCTTTGAGAACACAGCAAATTATTGCCTGTGAGACTGGCTTAGCTAACGTAGCTGATCCCTTAGGCGGCTCTTACTTTATTGAATCGCTCACCGATGAAGTCGAGGAAAAGGTTGAAGACTACTTGAAGATAATTGAAGGGCTAGGTGGATCGATGGCAGCTATTGAGTCTGGGTACATTCAAAGGGAGATTCAGGAGGCTGCCTACCAGCAACATAAAGACATGGAAGGTAAGTTCAAGATTGTTGTAGGAGTAAACCAGTTTATTGATGAGTGTCCTGAGAAGGCTGCTGTTCAACGGGTTGATTTAGAAATTGAAGTTGAGCAGCAGCAGCGGTTGTTAGGATTACGACGCAGGCGTGATCAGGCAAAAGTTGATGAGTCCCTTAGGCACCTGCTGGAAGCAGCTCAGACTAGCGAAAACCTTGTTCCTTATATTGCTTCTGCTGTAGAGTGTTACTCAACATTGGGTGAGATAAGCAATACGTTGCGGGGAGCATTTGGTAAGTTCCGACCTGTGGTAACAATTTAGGTGGTTCTAATTTGGCGGTTCATGAATAGACTCTTGTTTCCCGTTGCTTTTTTCCTACTAGTACTTTGTGAAACACAGTCAGCAAGAGCGCAGCAGACCATTTTTAATGTTCCTAGTGCTACTGTTACACCAAAAGGGCATGTTTTTCTACAAAACGAAGGACAGTTTCGATCTTGGACACCAGGGGCCTTTTATGTTGGGACACAATATCAAGCTATTGGCTTAGGATTTAACACGGAGCTTGATCTAACAGTGTTTAATTTAAGTGCTCCTAAGTCAGGCAAGGTTGTGCTTGGGACTGGCTTTAAGTCATGCATCCCTGTTCTAAAGAATAAATGGAAGGAAAGGGAGCTTAAATTGACTATAGGAGAAATGATTCCAGTGTCCCTGGAATCTGGAGATAGGGTTGGCAATTGGACTTACATAACTGCTAGCGGTCGGCTACCTAAGCTTAATACACGTCTTACAGCAGGACTTTCAACTGGAACTGCTCATATTTTTAGCAGGGCTCACACATGCTTTATTGGAGGGTATGAGCAGCCTGTTAATAAATGGTTTGGTTTGCAGGGTGACTGGTACTCAGGCAGGCACAGTTTAGGGTTGTTTGTCCCAGGGTTTTATGTGTCTTTCCCTCGTGACTATACCTTATATTGTGGCTTTCAAATTCCTAATACCCAGGAAAATGGACGAACAGGGTTTGTTGTTGAGTTGGCAAAAGTTTTGCCCTTGCGAGTTCAGTAATTTGAGAAAAATTACCTATCAGGCTGCCAGTGTTTGTGATTGAATCAAAGAAATGTCTTGTCTACGTGTTTCAATTGTAATAGTCAACTGGAAGACCCCACGTCTTTTGGCTAAATGTCTGGATTCCGTATTGGCAGATCCTCGATACGCTGAATTTGAACTATATGTAATAGACAATGCTTCTGGTGATGAGTCAGTTGCTATGCTGACTGAGCAGTATCCTTCAGTACATGTAATTGCCAATACTCAAAATCTTGGATTCTCAAAGGCTTGCAATCAAGCTATTCCTGACACTAAGGGTCGATATGTTCTTCTTTTAAACCCCGATGCCGTAGTTTCAGACAATGCTATTACACGCCTAGCTGATTTTATGGATAACCACAATAATTGTGGTGCGTCCGGGCCTAAAGTTTTAAATCCAGATGGCTCGCTTCAGCTTGCCTGTCGAAGATCCTTCCCTGATCCAGTGGCATCTTTTTTCCGACTGACCTATTTGAGTAGACTTTTTCCGACCAATCCGCTGGTGGCCAAATACAATCTTACTTACAGAGACCCTGATGATGTGTGTGAAGTGGATGCACTTTCAGGGTCTTGCATGATGGTGCGCCGTGAAGCCATAGGACAGGTAGGCTTGTTAGACGAAGATATATTTATGTTTGGTGAAGATATTGATTGGTGCTGGCGAATTAAGCAGGCTGGATGGAAAGTGTATTATGCACCACAGGCGGTGGTCTATCACCACCATGGTGCTTCCAGTCGTCTGCGTCCGGTTGGGGCTACGATTAATCTCCACAATGGCATGGGGGTTTTCTATCGGAAGCATTTGGCGCGCAAGTATCCTAAGTGGTTTAATGCTCTTGTATACTCAGCAATCTGGGCACGAGCCGGCATTTTTGTGCTGCTGAATTCCCTGCGTGGGCTGTACCTAAGACAGTCTCAAGATAGATGTTCTGCCAATCAGATACTCAATGCTGGCACACAGACCCTCCCTTGTGGTAAGAATGATTAGCAGTTCACAGCAGACAGTTTTGGTGACTGGTGCCAGTGGCATGATTGGTCGAGCTGTTGTTGACTATTTGTGTTCCAAAGGATACAAGGTAAAGGCTCAGGTACGATCCAAATCAAAGTTTACTGCTACTGAGTCCACCAACTTTGGACCAATAGACTTGACTGAACTTGATTTTGCTCGGGCTACTGAGCTTCAATTGCACCGCTTGGTGGAAGGCTGTGATGCCATAATTCATGCAGCAGCTCTTGTGCATCAACCTAATGCACCATATGAAGTATACGAACTTGTAAATGTTCGTACAACAAGACAACTTGCAGAAATAGCAGCTTCAGCAGGAGTCGATACCTTTGTTTTCTTAAGTACCATTGCTGTCTATGGACAAGGACCGCTGGAAGATGTTGTAGAATGTGATCCTATTAAACCAATGACGCCATATGCGGTGTCTAAGGCACAAAGTGAAAGCTGGCTCCGCTCGTTTGATCGATTTAAACGCATTGTGGTGCTGAGGCCACCACTTGTGTTTGGTGAGGGTGATAGAGGGAACATGCTCACCTTAATTAAACAAATTAAGAAAGGTAGATACGTTCACATTGGGTGTCAGCCAGTCAAAAAGAGTGTGATTTATTCTAGAGACTTGGCTTATGCAATTAGCCTTTGTTTGAAGGATCTTCCGAATGGCTTCAATCTCTATAATGTTGCCGACTTACAGCCAGTTACCTTGAGGGAGCTGACTGAGACAATTGCAAAATGCTTGGGTATAAGTGAAAGGTTTGCTACATTGCCCAAATCTGTTGTTTACTGGGTGGCTCAACTTTCTGAATTGGCCCTAAAAGAACATAGTCCGGTCACCAGGGCACAAATCGACAGACTTATTACTACCACTACATGCTCCGTAGATAAGTTTCAACAGGCTACTAGTTTTCAGCCAGCTTTTTCTTTGCCTGATTCATTGAAAGCAGAGATAGCCTGGGCAGAGCTGTCAGGATTCATCACTTAAGCAATAAGTGCACTCTCACCAGGGCTGGAGGATGTTGTTATTGCCGATACCACATCATTCGAAAAAGCTTGTTAACGCTTACTCTTGGCTTGGTTTTTGGTTGACCCAGATGATCGGCTGCCTGTCCCCATTGATTGTCTAAGCCTACACTGCCAGGATCTGGCTGAGGAACGTAATCGCGTAGAGTAACGCAATGTCGCTCAGAGTCTTCCGTCTCTTCATCA
>JACQVM010000012.1 GCA_016209785.1 Candidatus Melainabacteria bacterium
ACGACAAATGAGCTGAAAACTAAGCCTACCCAGCACAGTGTAGATACACTTCGTAGCCGAGGGATTCAACCAGATATTCTGGCCTGCCGAACTGAGCGGACGTTAAATTCATCAATCCGGGAAAAGTTATCCTTGTTTACGGATGTGGACATAAATGCTGTCATTCAGTGTCGTGACGTGCAGCATCTTTATGAGGTGCCCCTTTTCTTGGAGCAGGAGGGGTTAGCAGCTAGAGTTCTAGAAAGGGTACATTTGCCTAATGATGCACCTGATCTTACCCAGTGGAAGGAGCTTGTAGAGCGCATCAAGAGGCCAACGAAGAGCATGTCGGTAGCTATTGTAGGCAAATATGTCATGCTCTCAGATGCTTATATCTCTGTTGTTGAGTCATTAAAGCATGCAGGTGCCAGACTTGGTGTAGCTGTGAACATCAAATGGGTGCTATCAGAAGATATTGAGAAGCATGGGACGAAGGAGTATTTGTCTGATGTTGATGCTGTACTAGTTCCGGGTGGCTTTGGCGATCGAGGTATTGAGGGCAAGATTCAAGCTATTGAATTTGCCCGTGTCAACAAAGTGCCTTATTTAGGACTTTGTCTGGGGATGCAGACTGCCGTAATTGAGTTTGCCAGGAACGTAGCAGGCATGCCCGGTGCACACTCAACTGAGTTTAATCCCCACACAGGCTATCCAGTAATTGATCTTATGCCTGACCAACACAATGTTGTTTACAAAGGGGGTACGATGCGCCTGGGTCGCTATCCTTGCAAGTTAAAGTCAGGCAGTAAAGCCCTCAGTTTGTACGGTGAAGATGTCATCTCAGAAAGGCACAGACATCGTTATGAGGTGAACAATGAGTTTCGTGAAGCCTTGCAAAAAGCAGGAATCATTTTTTCAGGGCTTTCTCCGGATGAGAGCCTTGTAGAAATGATTGAACTACCTGATCATCCTTATTTCCTAGCGTGTCAGTTTCATCCTGAGCTTAAGAGTCGACCAGATAAACCACACCCTTTGTTCCTTGGTTTAGTTGGAGCTGCCTCAGGCATAGCTTTAAATCAAGTGTCACCAGAAATAACCGTGCTGCAGTCTGGACAATCTCCAATTCATCACCATAGTTAATCTCTTCAAGAAGATCCGTCCTTTAAGTGGTTTGATTTATCCTTGTCGATTGGCAATTACCACAGCATTGCAACCACGGTCTTTGGCAGTAATGAGAGCCTCGCATGCTGCTTCCAAGAGTGACTGCGGCTCATTGCCGTGTTGAGGATAGCTAGAAACTGCCAGCGTGGCAGTTACACTTATTTTCTGTCCTGAACGAGGATCTTTTACCTCGAGCATGGCTACACGCCTGCGTACCCGTTCAGCTACAACAGAAGCACCGTCAGCGTCTGTTTCATGCAAAACTGCCACAAGTTCTTCTCCGCCCCAACGAGCTGGCATATCAATTTCTCGGACAGAACTACGCAAAATCCTAGCAATTTCTACCAACACCTCATCACCAACCTCATGTCCATAACGCAGGTTAATTTCGCGCAGATGATCAATGTCTACGAGCATTAGGGACAAGCAGTAACCGAGGCGCACTGCCCTTTTCAGTGAATGAGTTAGATGCTCCTTGAATACATGGCGATTGGGAAGTCCTGTTAATGCGTCAGTACCCATCAGCTCTTGTAGCCGGGCTTCGTAATTAGCCATTTGATGATGAAGCGCCCCTGCCTCACGTTCTTTTTCACGCAAAGCCTTTTCTAGCTCTCGGTTTTGGCTTTGAAGCTTTCGAAGCTGAGCTTCAAACTGCCGGTGACGCACCTGTCCATGAAAGTTTTGCAGCATTTGTGTTAGGTGGGCCTTCATAAGGCATCCTCCATCTAGCCAGTACCGGACTGCCGGCTTGGGGAGAGAGTTTAATGCTCAAGCTTAACCTGGCATTTAGCCTGGCTTCCCGATCCTCATGCTCTAGCCGCATTGAGTTTATCGTTGGGTTTATATTAGCCTCAATTAGCATTAAATGCCAGTTATCAGGGGGACAATCCCCAAGTTTTAATCTATGGGCACTCGAGTAAGTTCTTGGCGATGCAAACGATCAAGCATGACAAGCCAGTATTTATGCTTTGGGCTATCCACGCTAAAGGAAATGGTAGCTTCTTCTACGTTGTTCGGGTTCACCCTTTTCTTTAAGGCCTCAAAATTGCCCAAGGGTAGCGGATAGTAAAGCTTATTATGATCTGAGACAATTGCTAAATCAAAGAAGCTCAACTCTTTGTTAGTACGATTTTCTACCTTAAGATTTACTGTCAACAGGCGCGCGCTGCTGTCTCCAAAGGGATCTTTTGTAAATCTAGACTTGCTTACCATCAGGTTAAGACCTTCAAGGGTACACTGTGGAATGCTAGGGCTTAGAGCCTCAGGTGCAAAACTTGGCAATGTTAGTGCATCTGAAATAGTCAATGAAAGCTCATCTCCAGGATAAAAACAAGCAATTTTCCCTTTTCGCTTTAAGGCTCCAATCACCCCTATGCCTGCTCCTACCCCAGCACCAATGGCCACGGAATATCCATGGGACATCACTGCCAGCGGAATACCTGTGAGTTGTACCGAGAGCATTGCCCCAGCTACTGCTCCTTTGGTGATGTAAGCAGCATCAATAGCTACTATCTTGGCAAGGGCTTTTAGCTCGTTGTCGGCAGTGGAGAGCTTGGCTGGGAAAGGTAATTCGTAGTTGCCGTCCGGGCTTATCAGGGTGTCGAATTCTACTTCTACATACCCATCTTTGCCAAAGCGCTTTTGGGCAACAACGTTGGTCACCCGACCGTGCATAAACCAACCATTGGGCAGTAAGATGGCTTCACCAGACTTAATAGGTACAGCTACGCGCGCTAAGATTTCATCGCCCTTTTGATTAATCTCTGAGTTTAGATTAGCTGCAAGAGTCAGCTTAAGCTTAGTACCTTTAGGCAAGGACTCTAGAGAGCCTTCCAGGAAAGGAGACTGGGTGGCTGTAACCTTGCCCTTGAGATAACGGCTCTGGGTTTGGGCAGGCTCTACTTGGTTGCCCAAGCTAGCTGTGCAAAAAGTACTGCCAAAGATGAGTACGACAGCACTAGCAATTAGGGCATGTGTCCACAGGTAAGCCATGAGATCTTGGACGAACGTCGCTAAACTTAAGTGTAATCTGTTTTTCTAGTCCAACTTGCCAAGCAGCAAGTCAAGGCAAAATGTTAACATATTTAGCCCTAATGTCGACTTTTGTGATTCATCCTTTCTTATGGAGCATATCCTTGAGCTGATCTAGGAGTCCTTTCTTGCTACCTTTTAGTCCAGGTTGCTCTCTAGTGATGGCCTTAATCTTGGCTTCAAGGTTTTTAGCGTCTGGATCTCGAGGATTGATCTTGAGTGCCGCCTGCACTTCGGTCATGGCATAAGTACGCCAGTTGCGAGCCAAGTAAATTTCCGCTAGCTTGGTGTGATATTTAGGATCACCAGGTACCAGCCGGATGGCTTCTTTGATAGCAGTTTCTGCTTCTTGGTAGCGGCGTTTACGAAAAAACTCGTCAGCTCGGACTAGGTGCTTGGTTGCCCATTTTAGATTGATGTTATCAGTTGAGGTGTCGTCTACGCCCTGGTATTGTCCTGAGGCTGCTTGTCCTCCTTGCGTGGGCTCACCTGTGCGGAGAGTTGAGCGAGTTTTGGCTAACTGTCTTAGTTGATCGTATTCAGTGCGTCGTTCAGCGTCACCTAATACGTAATGTGCTTGAGTGACACGTCTGAATTGTGCCTGTGCTGCGGCTCTTCCTTTTTCGTCATTTGGAAATCTGTCAGGGTGTAATTTCTTGGCTAACTTAAGGTAAGCCTTCCGGATTTCTTCCGGTGTAGCTGCTTGTCCTATTCCTAAGATGGCGTAATAGTCTTCTTCGAACTCTGTCATGGGGTAGTGAAACCGAGCAAGCTAAGCAAGGTGAAACAGCATTACATAAATGCCCGGGTTTTGTTGATGCATTTTGGAATGGCTACAAACATGATATCTGATTTTTTAGGTGTCCTATGGAGGGAAGTGTCTGGGAGCCCCTATTGATAGGCCATAAAGAATTTTGGAATATATGAGTTGCTTGTAATGGGACCATCCATAATTCTTGATGGACCCCTTTTTAAGCGTGATCCTATGAACCTTGATCGATTTACCAATAAGGCACAAGAGGCCATTACCAACTGCCGTACCATTTTGTCTCGGTATGGGCACAACCAAGTGATGCCCGAGCACTTGCTATTGTCCCTTTTGCAGCAAGCCAATGGATTAGCCGTTAGAATTCTAGAGCTCTTGCAAGTACGCCCTGAGCCAGTTGTGGAAGCTCTGGAGACCTATCTATTGAGCCAACCTAAAAGCTCAGCGCTGAGTGCTTCCAGGGATGAAATTCATGTTTCCTCGAAGCTTATGTCTATCTTTGAGGTAGCAGGAAATGAGGCTGAGCGTTTGAAGGATCAGTACATTAGCGTTGAACATTTACTTTTAGCTTTGTGCGACGAAGTGAAAGGACAAGCTGGCACCATTTTGAAGCAGCATGGGGTGACAAGGGAGGCAATCTTGAAGGTTCTTGCCTCCGTTCGAGGCAAACAACGTGTTGATAGCAAGGATCCTGAAAGTACATATCAGGCGCTTGAGCGCTACGGCCGGGATCTAACGGAATTAGCTGCCAAAGGGAAGCTTGATCCTGTAATAGGAAGAGATGATGAAATACGCCGTGTAATGCAGGTTTTATCGCGCAGGACCAAGAACAATCCAGTTCTGGTTGGTGAGCCAGGTGTTGGCAAGACAGCCATTGTGGAGGGACTAGCTACACGTATCACAAAGGGCGATGTTCCGGAAGGACTGAAAGACAAGAAGCTGATTGCGCTAGATATGGGAGCTCTGATTGCCGGTGCCAAGTACCGTGGAGAATTTGAGGAGAGGCTGAAGGCAGTTCTTAAGGAGGTGGTTGAATCAGAAGGCAACATCATTTTGTTTATTGATGAGCTTCATACCGTCGTTGGTGCTGGTGCCACAGGTGATGGGTCCATGGACGCTGGAAATCTCTTGAAGCCACCGTTGGCACGAGGAGAGTTGCACTGTATAGGTGCTACAACCGTTGATGAGTATCGTAAGCATGTGGAAAAGGATCCAGCGCTGGAAAGGCGCTTTCAGACGGTTATGGTAGATGAGCCCACTGTTGAGGAGACAATTTCTA
>JACQVM010000164.1 GCA_016209785.1 Candidatus Melainabacteria bacterium
ACTCAGAGGCCTCCGTCATGGCAGTACCGGTCATACCAGAAAGTTTGGGGTAGAGCCTAAAAAGGTTTTGGTAGGTAATTGATGCAAAAGTAAGAGTTTCCTCCTGAATAGGAACGCCTTCTTTGGCCTCAACTGCTTGATGGAGTCCATCACTCCAACGGCGGCCAATCATCATACGACCTGTAAACTCATCTACAATCACAACCTCTGGTTTGCCTTCCTCATTGGGGCGGATGACATAATCAGTGTCCTTCTTGTAAAGTTCCTTGGCTCTTAATGCTTGGCCTAAGTGATGTGCAAGGTTATATCTCACATCGTAAAGATCATTGACACCAAGCAGATTCTCTCCATTTAAAATACCGCGTTCTGTCAGTAGCACATTACGAGTCTTTTCGTCGACCCAATAATCACAGTCCTCATCATCCTTGTCCTTGCCTGGCCTCAGCAAGGGCGCTAGCTGCGCCATTCGTAAGTATATTTCTACGAAAGACTCTGTTGGGAAGCCAGATATTATAAGCGGTGTCCTTGCTTCGTCAATAAGTATATTGTCTACTTCATCAACAATTGCATAGTAGTATGGTCGCTGAGCAACCGCATCTAGCGACGTGCGCATGTTGTCGCGTAAATAATCAAAGCCAAACTCGTGGTTGGTACCATAGGCGATATCAGCTCGATATGCTGCAAATTTTTCTTGATCACTCTGATGTGAATAAATAAGCCCCACGGTAAGCCCTAGAAATTTGTATATCTGACCCATCCATTCAGAATCACGTCTGGCCAAATAGTCGTTAACAGTAACTATGTGAACACCACGACCAGAAAGAGCATTCAAGTAAGCAGGCAGTGTAGCAACCAATGTCTTGCCTTCACCTGTTTTCATCTCAGCAATTTTGTTGAAGTGAAGCGCAGCGCCACCAACAAGCTGAACATCAAAGTGCCGCATGCCCAGTGTCCGCTTGCCAGCCTCCCGCACAACCGCAAACGCCTCCGGTAGTAATCTTTCGAGTGCAATACTAAGAACCCTATCTTTCTCGGACCTAATTTGCCCAGGCATCTTGGGCACCTCTGGTGCAATCAGGAGGCGATCTTCCACGGCAGATAGTTGATTATCGACAATTAGCCTAAATTCACTGGTTTTAGCCCGCAACGCCTCATCAGTAAGTTTTTCCATCTCAGCTTCAAGAGAATTTGCCCGCACAACATACTCTTGCAATTGCTTGAGGCGCCTTTCATTGGTATCGCCGAAAAGACCCTTGAGCCATGCTCGAGCCCTTTCTTCCCAACTTTCAGACATTCAGCATATCTCCTCATTAAGCTGTGCGCTGCGTTCTAACCAGCCCACAATTCTATCATGCTAGCTCGAGCCCTAACTGACCAGGGTTTGGGCTAATTGATATCATTGAATCTAGTGTAAGCTCACTGCCCTGGAGGATACCATAGACAATTACAGAATGGCTAAAGTTGCACTTTCAGGTAAAACATTGCCTGAAATAGAAGAGTTTATACAGGCAATGGGCGAACCTGCCTTTAGAGCTCGCCAACTGCATAGCTGGATATACTCCAAACAAGCTTGCTCCTTTGAACAAATGACCAATTTGTCCATCACTTGTCGCCAAAAGCTAGCTAGCATAGCCCAAATTCCACTTATCACATTGTCCCATCTTCAAATTAGCAAAGACAACACTAGAAAGTACCTCTTTGCCCTTCCTGATGAGCAATTGATAGAGGCAGTTCTCATGTCATTTACCGACAGGGCAAGCCTTTCTGCTTGTGTTTCAAGCCAAGTTGGCTGTGCTGTCGGGTGTACTTTCTGTGCCACAGGCTACATGGGCTTCACCCGTAATCTGACAGCGCAAGAGATAGTAGATCAGGTAATGTGCATTGCCCGGGAGTCAGGTCAAAGAATTGCCAATGTGGTCTATATGGGACAAGGTGAGCCATTGTTAAACATAGAGGAGGTAATCAAGTCCCTCCACCTATTAATTAACTCAGTCGGCATTGGTGCCAGACACCTGACGGTATCAACTTCTGGCATTGTGCCTGGCATAAAGCGCTTGGCTGCCGAAAAACTTCCTATAACCTTAGCGCTGTCGCTCCATCATCCAGATCAACTGACCCGGGAGCAAATTGTCCCTATAGCCAAGAAATTTCAGCTACCAGAACTAATGAGGTCCTTGCGCGATTATGCAAATGCAACTGGTCGCAGGGTGACAATTGAATATGTTTTGCTCAAGGGAGTAACCGATACACCTGAACAAGCACACGCGTTGGCGGAATTGGTGCGCGATGTTCACTGCAACATCAATCTAATACCTTACAACCCCACACTTAATGCTGCTTCTAAAATGCCCCTGTACGGTCGGCCAAGTTTAGCTGCGCAAATGGCCTTCAAGCAAATAGCTGAGCGTACTGGCAAAACAGTTACCATTCGCCTGCAACGCGGGGCCGACATAGATGCCGCCTGTGGACAGTTGCATAATAAATTAAGTTCACAAGGTCCCTGCAACAACACTTCTTGCAGCTAGAGGCTCATTTTCTAAAGGTAAGAAATTAAACTTACCATCTTGCTTTTGCTCCACATAGCCCCAAGGTATTCCTGGCTCGTGGTCAAACACAACCAGATACTTTTCTTGCACTGCCAGTGTTAACCACTTGTCCTTAGCATCACAACTTGTTAATGGAAAATGGTCGTAGCCCATGACCCAAGGTGGCGGAAGATGAGTCCTCGTAGGAATGATATCTGCAAAAAATATTCCTTTCCTACCAGTTGATTCAAAAGTAACAATCTGATGGTAACGTGTATGTCCGCCAGTAACATGCACCCAAATACCAGGCACAATTTCTCGATCGCCATCAACAATTTCCAAGACCCCATGTTCTTGCAAGGGATCAAAATCAGTTGCTCGATAACTAGCTTGTGCTCTAGCATTTGCCTTATGGGCAAACTCCCATTCTCCTTTTTGCACCAGATACTTTGCTTTAGGAAAAGTAGGTATCAGAGCTGTGCCCTCATATCGTGTTGCACCACCAGCATGGTCAAAATGAAGATGAGAAATTACCACAAAATCTACATCGTCATTAGACAATCCAGCCTCTTTGACAACTTGTTCAGAGCTTACCAACGTCTTAATTTCAAATCTGTCCCGTTCCTTGTGCCCCCATCGCTCGCCCATGCCTGTCTCCACCAACACACGTCCATGAGGGCCTTCTATCAGCAAGAGATTGCAAGCAAGAAGTACCCGATTTAGCTCGTCGGCTGGACTGAGCCGGTCCCAAAGCGGCTTAGGCACCACGCCGAACATGGCACCTCCATCCAGCTTAAAAGTACACTCACGAATCAGCGAAAGTTCCAGCTCCCCAAATTTCAAGGACTTTACCTCCTCAACTGCATCTGCCTTGATTGTAAATCCTTATCAACTCACCGATTCGACAATACAAGCGTTGTGTTCGGTCCACTTCCACTTAAAGCATTTTTTGCAGCATCAACACCTTCGATAGCATATGACACATAATTACTTCCAGTAGCAGACGCCCCAATCCCTACGTAACCAACTTGTCCTTGCGCGTTGCCTGCTATGGTTGCTGCTGAGGGGTCCTTAGCCCTTTCAGCTCCTACGTCAGTAACACTAATTGAGATAAAGTCAGTCCATTGAGCCTTATTGATAAATGGATTGACCAGAGGACTCCCAGCTTTTGTGCCGCCAGAGTCACCACCAGGAAAGTAAGTTGAAAACGCATTGCTCCCATCAGGCTGAGTACCAG
>JACQVM010000165.1 GCA_016209785.1 Candidatus Melainabacteria bacterium
AAAGGGCACCGCACCAAATCGACACCACGAGGAAACCCTGAGCTTCCCTTAAATCCACTTGCTCTAGCTATTATTTCAGGAGCAACCTATGTTGCCCGTGGTTTTTCAGGTGAACAAAAACAGCTAGCAGAGCTGATTGCTGATGGCATGGCCCACCGAGGATTTGCCCTAATTGATGTATTTAGCCCATGTGTAACTTATAACAAGGTCAACACCTACTCCTTCTTTAAAGAGCGCGTCTATAATCTGAACAATGAAGGATGGGACCCAACCAATGCATCAAAATCCTTACAAAAGGCCTTTGAGTGGGGTGACAAAATTCCATTAGGATTGCTTTACAAAGACGAGCAACCAACATACGAAGACAGCGAACCACTCTTTAAAAACGGGCCACTAGTAAAACAACCACTTGGGGCTAATGCAGAGCTGTTCAACGAACTCATTGAAGAAATGATTTAGTGAAAAAATATTGGCTCAAAATGACGCCCCACCCGTGGGGCTGACACATTAACAGCCAAATATGGGTTTGTCTGAGAAATCACCAAGGTAAAGTCTACCAACGGTCGAGATTCCAGGGCAACCACTACAGGCCAGGTTGCAAGAACTGGTATGGTATCTTTTAAGCTCTTGGTTTGAAGATCATCAGCTCTAGTGCTGTTTTGCACAATCTGTTCATGCTGACATTCAGACACAGGCGTTTGCCACTTGTATCGCACTTTAAAACCAGTGTCTGCCAAAAGCACTTCAAGGCGTTGTGCCAGCTCCTCTAACTCTACTGGATACTTAATGGCCACATCAATAGGTTGCAGTTTGTCACTGCAAGCTCCATGACCGGTTCTGGTTTGACTCCGCTCCGCGGAGACCCCGCCCTTAAGGGCGGGGTCTTTCAGAGCAGTTTGACGAGGGTGCACGCCAAATTCCTCAATAGACCCCGGCATTAATGCTGGGGTTTGACCTAACAGAGTAGGACTCAACAAAGGCCCTACTAAACGCTCAAAGACAATTTGACTGGCACTAAGGTCAGGCAACCAATAGCTGCCACCACCAATAGTTGCCGAATTACCAGGAAGTGTTGCTGTTTCGACTTGGTTAGGCTCAATGTCTTTTAGAAAGGATGCAAGCCTAACCATATCCTCAATGGACAAATCAGTTACTACATACTCATGTGCTAGTGCTGCCAGTCGGGGAAGCTTAAAAACAACCTGCGGCTCTTTGAGCTTCTGCATCACTTGCCTAACAAACCACTGTTGTCGTTCAATCCGTCCCAGGTCTCCACGAGCATCGTGGCGAAAACGAACATATTCTTCAGCTTGCTCCGAGTCCAATGCCTGCAGTCCAGGTTCCAAATCAACATTCAGGTGAGCTGCTCTGTCACGATACCTCATGCGATTCTCAACCAGAACCTCCACTGGTCCAACAATCTCAAATAGCTTCTTTAGCCCTTGAGTATCTACAGCCACAAATCGATCAATATGAACACCAAAAGCTTGCTCAACGGTTTCAATGGCTAGTCTTGGTCCACCCAGAGCATGGGTAGAATTTATCTTGTCGGTGCCATGGCCATTGATTTTAATTCGGCTGTCCCGGGGAATGGATACTACACCTACCTTTCTGCGCACTGGATTAAGGCCCACAACCATCATGGTATCCGAGCGCGTCCCAACCCACCTTTGTGTATCTTGTCCGTTAGAATCAACACCCATAACCAAGACCGTCATGGGCTCATTCAATCTTGGCAAAACTGATATTACCTCACCAACAGGGGCATCAACTGCACTCTGATGCATACCAAGTAAAGCAGGAGCACCAGCTATAAGAGAAACAGAAAAAGCCTTAGCATGAGGTTTACCAACAAACAGTACAAGAAGGCAAACTAGACATACACCCACCGTCACCGACATTAGCACTTGCCAGGACATAAAAACCTTTGACCCCCGAACCATCACTTTGATACCTTAAACTACCCCCATGTCATCTTATCCCCAATAACGATTGGCTATACTGTACTGACGCTAAGATTTATACGAGAATTTACCTAGCCAGAGGAGCCTCAAAAGTGTTGTTGTTTCTTGATACTGCCAATATTGAAGAAATAAAGGAAATAGCCACCTGGGGTGTCCTTGATGGCGTAACAACCAACCCTTCCTTGGTTGGCAAGGAAGGCAAGGAGTTTAAGCGCCTGGTCAAGGACATCTGCAAGATAGTTTCTGGTCCAGTAAGCGCTGAGGTTGTTTCCACCGATACCGAGGCAATGATTAAGGAAGGGCGGGATATAGCGACCTGGGCTGAAAATGTGGTCATTAAGTGCCCCTTGACTGCGCCTGGACTAGCTGCAACCAAGGCACTCCACCGGGACGGCATTAAGGTTAATGTTACGCTCTGCTTTTCTGTTAACCAGGCCATACTTGCAGCCCGGGCTGGTGCAACTTTTGTGAGTCCATTTGTAGGTCGCCTGGATGACATTAACGAGGATGGTATGGCTTTGGTAGAGCAAATAGTTGAGGTTTTTCATATCCATGGACTAACTACCAAAGTCCTGGCAGCCAGCATCCGTACACCACTGCATGTTACAAGGGCCGCGCTGGCTGGAGCTGATATTGCAACCATCCCATACAAGGTCTTTAAGCAGTTGGTCTCTCATCCGCTTACCGATAAAGGCCTCGCTGCGTTCCTGTCCGACTGGGACAAGGCCTCACAGTCCTTTGCAGGCTCTTCAGCCCAGACGTCAAATCCCCGGAGTTAACGCCGGGGTCTCCTTGCACGGGTTAAAGCACTGAAGCCAGCGTATTATATAGGCATGGCAACGCAAAGATCTGTTGAAGCTCTTAAAATTCAAGGACCCAGCGGCTTCATAGAAGTCGCTGGACAGATGTTAGTAGTGGATTATGGCAAGATTTACTTAAATGGAGCGCCGGTTGGCTTCCTTCATGAAGATGGCTTTTTGCAAGAAACAACCGGTCCTTTAGGAAATTCTGCTGGACTCAAACCAATAGAAGACATCCCTGGATCAACATTTAGAGGGATTGACGCTACTGGGCTTGAACTAGAATTGCCAGGAGGCGATAAGGGACCCAGCGGCACACTAGCTTACAACGGAGTGTCACTGCTAGTAACATACGGCCGCATCTCTACTCACGAACATCACCTCGTTGGCGAGCTTGATGATAACGGGACCCTTTACCTGCGAGATCCAATAAAACGGGTACCTCGTCGTCAACTGGATGAAAACACCCAGCTTACAAC
>JACQVM010000166.1 GCA_016209785.1 Candidatus Melainabacteria bacterium
CCATAAGGACTGTTGAAGCTAAAGATACGTGGTGAGATTTCGGCAAAGCTTACATTGCAGTTAGCACACGCAAAACGTTCTGAAAACAGAAGCGGGACTGAGCCAACCACATCCACCAAAACAACCGACTTGCCCCACTTTAAGGCTAAAGCAAGGCTATCAGCCAAGCGTGATTTTATGGTTGGGCGAACTACAAGTCTGTCAATAACTAGCTCAATGGAATGCTTCTTGTTTTTATCCAGGACAATATCTTCATCTAAATCTACTATCTCACCATCAATTGCTACACGGGCAAAACCTTCTTTACGCAAATCAGCTAGTAGGCTCTGATACTCTCCTTTTCTTCCAGAGACCAGCGGGGCTAGGATCTGGATCTTGGTTTCAGAAGGCATTTCGAGCACTTGGTCTACAATTTGATCAATGGTTTGTGGGTTAATGAGGCGGTTGCATTTTGGGCAATGGGGTGTACCAATACGTGCATACAAAAGACGTAGATAATCATAGATTTCTGTTACAGTCCCGACAGTTGAGCGGGGGTTTACCGTGGTAGATTTCTGGTCTATGGAAATAGCTGGGCTTAAACCTTCTATAGCATCTACGTCTGGTTTATCAAGCTGTCCTAAGAATTGACGGGCATAAGCTGAAAGTGACTCAACATAACGTCTTTGTCCTTCTGCAAAAATGGTATCAAAAGCAAGACTTGATTTACCTGAGCCACTAACACCTGTTATGACCACAAGCTTGTTGCGTGGGATGGACAAGTCAATATTTTTAAGATTTTGTTGACGGGCCCCGCGTACAATAATGGCATCCCCGGTTGGGATGGTTGGACCCTTTTGCTCATTGCTACTCATACTCTTGATCCCGTTGGGATCCTCTTGCCGAATCATTATTATATCTGGGTTACTGAAAGGCTACATTTACCCAGATTTGCACCAAGCCGAGCCAGGCTCCGATGAATCCTCCTAACAAGGCAAGCCACCTTAACTCCTGCCGGCAAATCCTTTTGATAAGGATTTCTAGTTGACGTGGTGTAAACAATTCAATCTTACGGGCAATGAGCCCATACATACCCAATGCAGGAATAGCCTTTTCCATCAGCTCACCTAACTCTCTTTGGAGGTAAGCATGACAAAAGGCAGAAATATCTTGTTTGGCTCGGCCCAGCCACATCTGAGGAATGGACTCTGGATTGAAGCGAATAATGGCTGAGCTGACTGTTCCCATAGCTTCAACTTCTATGCGCTTCACTGCCTCAAGGATGTCCTCACGATGCTCAAGGAGAAAGTTCTGAACAGCCTCTGTTAGGTTTTGCTTCAGTTGAGCAATGTATTGCAGTGGCATAGACCTTAAGTCAAAGTTAGCAACCTGAATGGCTAGCTGATCGCGAATACCAAATCGCTTGAGCAGATCGGAGATTATGCGCTCAGCTTCTGCAGGCTCTTTTTCTAAGAAATTACGCCATTCATAGCAAACACGTTTAATCCCTATGATTTTGGCCAACAGTCTGTAAGGAGCACCGGCATGATTTTGGACTGACTCATCTAAAGCATTGATATTTTGTGGACTAAGTAGTGCTATTAGTCCAGCGCGAACTCGCTCGGTGGTGAGTATGTTCTCCATAATGCGGCCTGCAAGTTCATGAGCCTGATCCAAGGAAATCCGGGTTGAAAGTATTACCTGATCAAATATTTTTTCTGTGATATTTGCTACACGAGTATCCCTACCTTTATCTAGTCCATCAGTAATAGAGATGACCAGATGCTGCAGAAAAGTTGGACTTAGCTCAGCTAGATCGCTTGCTAGCCTGTGCAGTTTGGTGGTATCGCGAAATTCCTTGAGCACAGACTCAACAAAAGCATCAACGGCAATATGAATGTTATGCTCCGTCACCAGTGACTCAGCTTGATGTTTAATGTCGTCAGTTGTGAGCAATGTGTCGGTAATGGTGGCGGCTACGGCCTGGGCTAACTTGGCGCGACGTTTAGGAAAAATTCCAGGCGTACATGGGATTTGCAGCCTTGTGAAAGGGAAGTACCAGGGCTCATAAGGCCGGAAAAGACAAACAATGGCCATTTCAGTTGCCAGCCAACCATGAAAGGCATAAAAGACTGGCGGAAAGACAAACTTGAAAAATCCTGCGATTAAGGTTGGTGCCAGGAGGTCCACGATACTCTTTCTTTAAAATGTAGCTCCTCTAGATTACCTTATTGTTTAGGCCAAAGCTCTGGCCTTTGAGTTACCATTGACTGCAAGACTTACAAGGCACATCCACATGGTGTTTTTCCTCAAACAGATAGCGCCTCAGGTAGCAATGGCTTGTTTGTTTGTACTGGCTGCTGGGACAGCTTCTTGCCAACAAGGTGAAGCAGATGAAGATATCAAGAATGCCATTATTCGTTATCAGACTGCTATTGAAGCTAATCCAAAAAACCCTACAACACACCTAAGACTAGCTAGGATGTATTTGCTAGCCGGTAACGTTGTGGGTGCCATCAATGAGTTTAAAGAGACAATTCACCTGCAGCCAGATAATGCCGAGGCACATGCAGGACTTGCTCGCGCCTATCTGCGAAAGCCGGACTGGGATGGGGCAGTTGCAGCTATGACTGCGGCTGTCCGCCTTGAGCCCAACAATGCTGACATGCATTACAAGCTAGGGCAGCTCTTGAGCCGGAAAGGTAAGGTCGACGAATGTATTGGAGAATTTCGCCAGACGCTTAAGTTAAACCCTGAGCACTCAGGAGCTCATCGTGATTTAGGGGCTGCACTGGGACTAAAAGGGGATACTGATGCTCAGATTCTTGAGGAGAAGAAAGCCCTTGAGCTAGCTCCTAACGATCCTGATGCCTACTACTACCTAGGTAGTGCCTATATTGTCAAAGGACAGACCCAAGAGGCTGTGGGAGCACTGGTGCGTTCGTCAGAACTAGATTCTAAGAATAGCGATGTATGGAGGCTTTTAGCTGCTGCAGAGGCTGCTGTTGGTAACCTTCAAAGAGCAATCGTCTGCGAGGAAAATGCTCTTAGGCTTGATCCACATAACCAAGCTGTAGTGCAAGCCTTAGAGAAACTCCACCAATTGGCCAAGAACAAAGCCAAATAAATTTTCTCAACAAACTTTAATGTGCTCAACGCGGTTGACGCTATCACTTGAAAGCCGGCAGTCAAGGGCATGGCAACTAAACCAGTCATTTATGGGCGGGGTATTTTCCTTTGAAAAGGTTAACAACAACAGGCATTTCCTGGCTTGCAAATAGCAAGAATAGGCCCTACGATAACCACTCGATGGTAACGGGAGTGGGCGTGCAAACGCCATGGAGGCGTGTCTGATGACGCGTCGGACAATAGAGCTCATTCCTGTATAACCCAGTCATATATATAGTTGTTCCCTACAGTTTGATGAGGTTTTGAGCCGTGGCTGAACGTAGTGAAAAAGGCGATAAGTCCATGAGACCAGAGAACAAGGCCAATATTAAGGTGATTGGCGTTGGTGGAGCCGGATCAAATGCTGTAAATCGCATGATATCAGTTGGCCTAAACGGAGTAGAGTTTTGGTCCTGCAACACTGATGCCCAGGCTCTGGAGTTGGCCTCAGCTAGGAATCGTCTGCAGATTGGCGGCAAGCTGACGCGTGGTTTAGGAGCTGGTGGCAATCCAACGATTGGGCAAAAGGCAGCAGAGGAAAGTAAAGAAGAGCTTGCGTTGGCGCTTGATGGTGCGGACATGGTGTTTATCGCGGCTGGGATGGGTGGTGGTACCGGTACTGGTGCTGCTCCCATTGTGGCAGAAGTAGCCAAGGAAATAGGCGCACTGACAGTTGGTGTTGTAACAAAGCCTTTCCTTTTTGAAGGCAAGCGACGTGCTAACCAAGCCGAAGCAGGCATTGCCGAGATTAGATCACGGGTTGATACGCTCATTGTAATTCCCAACCAGCGACTGTTAGAGGTAGTTGATCATAGGGCTTCTATGCAGGAAGCATTTGTCGAAGCTGACAAGGTGCTTATGCAAGGGGTTCAGGGAATATCTGATATCATTACCGTGCCAGGATTAATCAATGTCGATTTTGCAGATGTCAAAGCGGTTATGCAGACGGCTGGCTCTGCTCTGATGGGCGTAGGACGTGCTACTGGTGAAGGGCGGGCTGTAGAAGCGGCACGCAATGCTATTAGCAGTCCATTGCTAGAAAGCACCATTGATGGTGCTTCAGGGGTGATATTTAGTGTGACTGGTGGACCAGATTTGACACTTCATGAGGTTCAAGAAGCAGCCAACGTGATCTACTCTGCTGTGTCAGATGATGCCAACATCATCTTTGGAGCTGTGCTTGATGATAGGCTGCATGGCGAGGTGCTGATTACGGTGATTGCTACTGGCTTTGAGCTAGCTAGCCAGCCGCCAGTGAAAGCCAGAACTACCACAGCTTCCACTGTTCGACCTACCGAGCGCCCAGTATCAAGTGATTTCAAGAAAATTGCCAGTGATATCTTGGATATTCCTGAGTTTTTGAGAGCTAGGCAAAGTCGGTAAATATCGGGCGAATGTTCACTTCCAGCATTCGACCTATCAGATCAGAAAATGGCCGAATCTTGGTATTGGATCAGCGCAAGCTTCCGCACTCGGTCGAATACTTTGATGCGACCAGGCTTGATGACATGTGTTTTGCCATTAAGGAGATGGTTGTGCGTGGTGCACCGGCCATTGGTGTGGCAGCGGCATTAGCTCTGGCATGCGAAGGACAAAGACTCTCATCTGCTAGGGTGTCCCCCTTGGAGTTCTTAAGTCAACTGGAGAAAGCCAAGGGCAAGCTTGAGGCAACACGACCAACTGCTGTCAATTTGCGTTGGGGTGCTCAGCTCATCTTTAAACTGGCTCAAGACAATTTAAGTGAGACGCTGGATGTGCTGGCGGCAAGGCTTGTGGATTGCGCCAGAGGGTTGATTGAAGAGGATATTGCCATTAATCTTCAAATTGGTGAGCGTGGTGCCAAGCTTATTGGAGATGCTAGCAGTGTCCTCACTCACTGTAATGCAGGTGCCTTGGCGACATGTGGTTGGGGCACAGCGCTAGGAGTTATTAGATCGGCCGTTAAGCTGGGAGCCCACATGACTGTCTATGTTGACGAAACTCGCCCGCGGCAACAGGGTGCACGTCTTACGGCATGGGAACTCCTGGAGGACAATATTCAGCCTACTGTCATTGCTGATTCAGTGGCAGGATATCTCATGAGTAAAAAGATGGTGGATGTGGTCATTGTAGGAGCCGATAGAATAACCTTAAATGGTGATACGGCAAACAAAATTGGAACTTATACACTGGCAGTTCTTGCAAATGTCCATAATGTACCTTTTTATGTTGCAGCTCCACTTTCTACTATTGATGCTGAAACCTTAACCGGTAAAGATATTCCAATTGAGGAGCGTGATCCCCATGAGGTCACCTCCATAGGAGGAATGGAAATTTGTCCAGAAGGTGTCAATGTACTAAATCCAGCATTTGACGTGACACCAGGCCGGCTGATTTCTGCCATTATTACTGAAGTTGGCATCTTCCGCCCACCTTACGAGGTGGCTATACAAGAGGCGCTCAATCAAATCCCTGGCGTTAACGCCGGGGTCTGCCCGCATTAGGGCTCGAGGTTCACGTACCAGAGCGCTTGGGCATCCTCAATATTATCTGAAGTGAAACCCATCTGCATCAAAGCACTGGCACCTCCTGGGTATTGTCTGGCAGGTTCCACCTGAAGCTTCTGATACTCCTGAGCCTTAGCAAACTCCAAGATGGTGCTCAACAGCTTTCGTGCATAGCCCTGTCCTCGCGCGTGCTTTGTCACAGCAAAGCGCACCAGCTCCAAAATATTGTCGCTGTTGCTGCGTGCACCAGCTA
>JACQVM010000167.1 GCA_016209785.1 Candidatus Melainabacteria bacterium
GAAAATGTCTTGTGCAAATTCAAGTGACAAACATCAAACCCCATATCACCAGGTCGCACCAAACCCATGATGGCATTTAAGTTGGCCCCATCGTAATAGAGCAAGCCACCAGCCTGGTGAACTAGATGCTCAATGGTCTGAATGTGTTCTTCAAACAAACCAAGCGTGTTTGGGTTTGTCAGCATAATGGCTGCAACATCTGGGCCTAACACCGCCTTAAGTGCTTCTGGATCAACATGACCATGATTATTTGACTTAATCTCCACCACATCAAAGCCAGCCATGGCAGCGGTTGCCGGGTTTGTACCGTGAGCAGTATCGGGTACAATTACCTTTTTCCTTCCATACTCCTGTTTGTCCTCAAAATACGCCTTGATGATCATCAAACCAGTAAGCTCGCCATGAGCACCTGCAGATGGCTGCAAGGTAATGGCCGGCAAGCCAACTATTGAGCCAATCAGCTCTTGCAGATTCCATATGAGTTCAAGCGCTCCTTGGACCTCACTTTCTATTTGGCAAGGATGTATATCTTGAAACCCCGGGAGACATGCCATCACATCATTTACCTTAGGATTGTACTTCATAGTGCATGACCCTAAAGGATAAAAACCTGTGTCAACAGCGTGGTTTAGTTTAGACAAACGCACAAAGTGCCGAACTGCTTCCAGTTCACTTACTTCGGGGAGCATGGCCTGCTTCTCACGGATAAAACACTCCGGGATAAGCCCACGCAAATCCTGCTCAGGAACTCCTGGCTTAGGCAATAGTTGTGCTCGTCTTGTCGGTTGAGATTTTTCAAAGAGTAATTTTTCCATGATTGACCTTTTTGCCATTGCGGCCAGCAACTAAAAGAACTTAGCCCAAAGACTCTCGATTGTACCTATCAGAAACGCTATTGGCGAGAGCCTCTTAGTGCTCAAAAACATCTTTCCAACCACCCAAGTCTAACTCAGATATAGTAGGGAGAAACTGAAACAAGCGCTCTGCCAAGGACATTCGCCCTTCTCTTTGCAATAACGCCTTCACATGTCTGTAAATGGGGATTAAAACACGAACATCATTGGCCGCATATTCAAGCTGAGATTCAGTTAAATCTTCCCGAGCCCAATCACTCATTTGATCACCTTTGTCCATGTCAAACCCTAAGAGCTCACGACAAAGATCCTTTAGACTGTGCCTGTCACTATATGTGCGCACCAGCCTAGATGCTACTTTGGTGCAAAAAATTGGTCGCACATTAATGTCAAGATAGTACTTCAACACGGCAATATCGAATCTAGCAAAATGAAATAGTTTAGTGAGCGATGGCGCCTCCAACAACTGTTTAAGATGGGGTGCTTCCCTTGATGAGTATCGAACCAAACTAACCACACCTTCATCATCACCAATCTGCACTAAGCAAAGGCGATCTCGAGGGATATTGAGACCACGGGTTTCAGTGTCTACAGCAACTATGTCCTTAGTCAAGTAGTATCTCATCCTTTCAGTGCTTAAATCTGCTTGGAAAAGATCTGGCTTGCTCAATTTGACCAAACTCTCTAGCTTCAATGGTTTATCTCCTTATATCAACCGTAAATTAGATGTTGCCATAAACTACCCGGTAATGATTTTGTCTGCTTAACCCCTATGACTTTGGGGTACAACAATGGTGCCCACAACAGTTGCCAGCTTAGACTGCCCTTTCATGAAATTACTAAGAATTACCAAAGCCATCAGGCAAGTCCTCATTGTAGTGTGTGGACTAATTGCAGCAACAAACCCTACGCTGGCACTCAGATTACCAATGGGAGGTATTGCCAGTCAAAACAAATTACAAGAAAATCTCCATAATGCGTCTTACGCACCTGCTGGCAGTTACAACATTACATATGTCCCATTGCTACTTGACTTGGCAAAAGCCATTGGCAAGTTTCAGGTATCTCCTCATTACTATCTGCAGAATGAGCCATTTTCTAATTATCCTGGCATAGATCTTCGGTCTTTACTTTATAGTCAATCAAGTCCATTAAGGATACCTGCTGGGCTCTTAAGCCCGGAAAAGGTAGTATCACCGCAGCCAAAGGCAAGCCCGCATATTGCTGTACCTGGTTTCAAGGACAAGACTCCTTCACCAGAGCCAAAACAGCATATGCCAGATTATTTACAGTTGTCCGTATCCCCCTTGTCACAAGAATTGAGCCCCATGCCAGTGAGCCAGCCAAAGGCTCGCATTGGTCCACCAGAAGTCAATGTTCCTGTCGAACCACTGCACCTTACTAGTCTGCCTCACCTAATAACAGCAGACTTCCCAGGATTTTCGACAGCACTTTGGGCTGCTGAGTCCCCAGCTCAACAATTTCACATGACTACATTGGAACCACCCCGGTTACACTCCACGTTTTCCAAGGCGCATAGCACGCCAGAACCAAGCTACTCGCCGAGCAACAAAATGTTTATGCTCTGGACAGTTAAACATACCGCTAAGGCAACTATTACAGGCTCCAAGGACTTGCCCCTGCCTGAAAGCCCCATAGCAGAAACACGATATCAAGGCACTTTTGTTGCGTGTATGGAGGGAGTTCACTTCCAGTCTATTCATGGCCGCAAGTTTACCTTCGATAGGGGCCGACTTCTGGCTGCCAACAAAGGAGAAGAAATGGTTTTTGACACCTCAGTCGGCAATATACACATGAACGCAGACACTGCTGCCATCATTGATCTCAATGGAAGACAAGTCCTCAGAGTCTTGTCCTTACACTCAGGCAAGTCAAACAAGATCACTGTTGTGTTGAAGAGTTCGTCCCAGCAACCGGAAAGCATGTCCTTGGCAACAGGCGAAGAGCTGATTGTGTCCAACCACAACCTTTCCACCGAGGAAATTAAAGGATCAGACGGTTTTGAAAGAAGTCAGGTCTGCCTCAATGGGAAACTCGCCAGGGCAAAGGTGTCTTTAGCCCAGGTACTGGAAAAGGAAAGACTTCTTAATCCAAGGGTTTCTGCACTAAGCACCCCCCAAAGATCAGCAATAGTCCAGCTTAGGCAAAGCGTACCAAAATGAAGAATCTCCTTGTCTTTGCGTTTCTGGTTTTGCTCTTAGTTGTCCCTTCGCTGGTTCTGGCACCACCTAAAGACTATCGTTTTAAGGTAACTGATTTCCCCAACTATTATGCTGCCGCCAAAATGATGGCTAGCAAAAGTGGTGCCCTGATATACCAACCCTCCCAATTGCAAGCAACAGAAAACAAGTTTTTCCCTCAACTTGACGGTCGCATGGTTCCTGTTAACCTGCCACCCTTTTCTTTGCCATTACTCTTGCCATTAGCTTTGGTGCCACCACAAGCAGCCCTGGCAGGCTGGCAGATCCTTCTCATACTTGCTTTGGCAACAAGCTTCATTGCCCTACAACACATGTTTAACTTAAGCAATCGAGCAACTGTTTACCTAGGAGCACTGGTTGCGGTATCAGGTCCTGCTTGGGAGGCCATCAGACACTGCCAAATTGCCCCATTTCTCTTAGTGTCCTTTCTAGCTTGCCTTAACGCACTGGTGCAAAGCAAGTTCGTCATTGCTGCACTTGCCCTGACCCCATGGCTGCTTAAACCTCACGAGCTATTGCCGTTTTTGCTATTTTTGTTAGGTGCAAGAAAGTACTTATTTCTGGGATATTTTTTTTTGATAAGTTGCTTTTTCGGCTTGATTTCGAGTTTCGTGTTAGGGCAGTCCGCCTACACTAATTATCTAGCATTTGCCCCATCCTCCTGGGAAATTACTGACTTTGTCAATCCAACTATCCGGGGGCAACTGCTACGGTATCTGGGTGCGGTCACACCTGTAGCACTATCTTTAAGTACACTGATCTGGATATTAGCCTTACTAGGACTTTTCTGGTGTGGCAGTCGGTTTAAGGACCACACAAGCTGGGTAGGCTATGCAACGCTTGTCTCTATGCCTATTGGCCTTGTTACAGCACCGCACTGCCATAACTACGATCTACTCTTACTTTTACCTTCGCTGGTCATCTTAGTGAAAACTAGTCCAATCGGAACATTGCCTATCTGGTGGAAGACTGTCCTAGTCCTGGCCACAACTACTCTTTTGTTGCCAATTTACATTTTCGTTCATTACTCTTACTTGCTTCAAGGTGGATTTATAAATCCGTACTTCTGGACACTGTTAGCCTTGTCGTGTTACGTGCTAATACTGGCCACTTGCCAATCTAAAACCCCAGATGCCTCTGCCTAAATATCGCAGTTGAGAGCATACATCTCATAGCTGAGAACCATACGCTTCATCCAGAAGCTCTCCTAGATGACAAATCCGTATGTCCAATTTAGCCTCTCTTACCCCAAATCCCAACTGCAACATGCATCCCGGGTTGGTGGTCACCACAACCGAGGTACCAGTTTCTTTGAGGAATTCCACCTTGCGCTTGAGAATCTTAGAAGAAAGCTCGGTGTGAGTAAGATTAAAAATGCCTGCACTCCCACAACAGTGTTCAGCTTCCTCCAGTCCCA
>JACQVM010000160.1 GCA_016209785.1 Candidatus Melainabacteria bacterium
GCTCTAGTTCTGGGGATATGACCTCAATTGGTAGCGTCTCTCACTGGCAGTTGATTCCTCCAGCTTATGCAGATGAAGATTCTAGTGCCGCAACTCTTGTACCAACTGGCATCCTCCGTGCTCCAACAACTAGCACAAGCGATTGCCGCTTAAGCAGGCTCGCCGAGCAATCTTATGAGACTGAAAATGAGCGAGCTTATTATGGAATGGCAGCCTATGGAGCCGTCCAATCGCAGCTCCCACCCAATACATTCATGGTAGCTGTAGACGGAAATGGCGCAATTTTTTCTGCTGATGGGAAAAATCCTCTTACAGTAAGAGATATACATGAGTTTTGGACACGCATAAGCGAGACCAACACGGCTGGGCTCACCACCATGGCTATGGCTCATCAAATTAGAACTACAACCCAGGCAGCAGTTGAGACTATTCTTAGCCAAATTAATCAACTTAAGCAATCAATTAGTTTAAAAAACAACCAACTACAGAGCAATCATGATTTGACTCCCGAGCAACAAGCTGAGCTGCGGTCTGAGATAGAGCAACTTACTTTACGACTGCCACCACTTGAGCAGGATCTAGGCAAACACCAGGCTGCTATGGATGCAGCAGAAGATGCTTACAGAAACGGAAGCATGGCTGCCTCCATCACCGACACCATTGTCCGCAATCAGCGAGCGTTGTCCTCCAAAGGATTCAAGAAAGATGCTCCTAACTTTATTCTTGGCGGACAGAAATTTGTACCTCACCCAACACCACCAACAACTCTAAATGCAATCATAAATCGCCAAGCAGGAAGCGGGGATCAAGCAGCCACCGATTGGACAGCAAAAACAGGCTTTTCTGTGTATGACATGACTAAAGCCATAGCAATCGCCCCACGACAACACAGTTGGTTGCCAGCAGCTCAAGCAGCAACGCCAACCACGACAACTATTGGGTCACCCAAAATGTATTTGTTTGAGTTTGGTAAGAAAGGACGTATTACAGTGACTGCATTGCCAGCCCAGCCCTTTAGAAACGTATCGGTAAGCCACAAACAATTGTTTGCTATTTCCTACGATGCCCTTATCACCAATAGCATCAATACTTCTGCAGAAAGTTTGCCAGTAACCTGGACTGTCACCATGCGCGATATGAGTGCATTTCGTGGCAAGCAAAAGGGAGGCAAGCATGGTGGACAACCAATGCCTGGCTCTTCCATTGACTGGTGTGAGTCAACTGTTTATGGTAAGGACCGCAAGCCCAGGTCACGTAGCTCTAGTCATGATCACACCAAGGCACCCAGGCAAGCAGAACCTAATGAAAGAAATCCTAATGAAAGAGGACCTAACGAACGTCGTGGAGTTGATCAAGGTGAAAGCTACAACTTCTTTGGCATACAGCCTGCCTTTGCTGGCGGAGACAGCAGTGGTGGCAGTGGAGGCGGCAGCAGCAGTGGCTCACGGAAGGTCCGGAGCACCTATACCTGCGGCGGACTAGCAACTGAGTTTCAAATTCGTTCCCCCATTGTAAAAAATGCTGGTTTTTCTCTCGGTGCACCACTTTTACTTAGAGCTGAACGGGCCTCTATTTTAGTAGGCAGTTTAAGCACTGGACCAGCCACCGCTGAAGTAGCTGGACAGAATCTAACCATTCCAGGTACTAGTAACTACGTCATACGAATAAAGACAGGGCCCATTGCACCACCTACAACCATGTCCCCTGGTGGAAGCTGTGCAACAGAGACAGTTCCGACGATACCCACGGATTTGATGTAGCTTATTGCTTGTCCTGGGGCACCACTTCAATACTTAACTCTGCTTGCGCTTCTGGACTAAGCTTTATCTGGACTGGATAAGTCCCAAGGGCTGCAATTTCTTCTGCTGACTTAACAAGTCTCTTGTCAATTTCGCAATCAAGCGCCTTTTTAAGCTCTAGCGCTATTTCCTTGTTGGTAATCTTGCCATAAAGCTTTCCACCCTCACCAGCCTTGGCAGAAATTGTCAATTTCCCTAGTGCAGTAATCTTATTTGCCAACTCTAGATGAGCCTCATGAAGCGCTGCTGCTTTTTTGCGCAAAGCTTCCAGGTCCTCCTGTCGTTTCTTCAAGGCTCCTTGGCTGGCCTCTACCGCCAAGTGCCTTGGCTGCAAGAAATTACGGAAATAGCCAGGCGCAATTTCTACTACATCCCCAGCTTTGCCTACCTTGTCTATGTTTTCCTGCAATATAACCTTCATGACATCCTCACGATTTGCGGTGGATTTTGTAATTTACCATGAAAGTACAAGCCAAACCGGCAAGCCCTACATAGCCTTAACTATTGGACACTATGTCCTTTCTCGAAACATTCCACGCACGCCAGATGGATCAACAGCAAAGCCAAATCGCTTGTAAAAACCATCTCTTCCTGGGTCAGCATATAGAGTAATAAGTGGAATATCATCAGCATCAAGCTCTTTTAAAAGCTCAGTCATAATTAAGCGACCAACGCCACGGTGTTGGTAATTAGGGCGCACAGCTACATCCCAAATGGTTGCATTAAACACTTTGTCACCTGTAGCCCTAGCAAAGCC
>JACQVM010000161.1 GCA_016209785.1 Candidatus Melainabacteria bacterium
ACCTGTGCTACATGCCACATGTCAGCCACTACCAATCAGCCAGTCACACATGATGTTGGCTTACGAATAAGCTATACGCTAAGACCAGTGATTAGCAAGCTCACCACATCACATTCTGCTAAGCTGGATGACTTTGGTGAGGTACAGAAATTTGACCTGAGCCCTGAAGAAAAACGACAACGCATGCAAGACGTTTGTAGTTCTTGCCATGGGCCTACCCATGTGAAGAACTTTTATGATCAATATGATGCTTTAGTAGCTCTTTATAATGGAAAGTTTGCTACCCCAGCTATCAAGATTATGGACTACATTAAAGCTCATAATTACGTTGATACCAAGGTACCATTTGGCAGTGAGATTGAATGGAAGTTTTATGAGCTCTGGCACCATGAAGGTCGTCGCATGCGTATGGGTGCAAGCATGATGGGCCCAGATTACACCCAATGGCATGGGGCTTTTGAGGTTGCACGCAACTTTTACTTTAGCTTCCTTCCTTTAGCTGAAGAAATAGCAGAAAAGAAAGGGGATGAGGAATTGAAAAAACTAATAGCTGCTGAGCTATCTTCTCCGGAACATGCTTGGATGAAAGGACTGTCAGCCGATGAACGCAAACGCATGCTGGAGTTTTATCAAAAGCGCTACGGTGAAAACTCTGCACTTATACAGACTCAGCACTAGCCCAGCCCCAACAATAACCGGCTAGCAACTATGTGCCAGGACCGTAACCTTCTGTAGATTATAGTCCCTTAGGAGTACTGTCTGTACCCACTTCTTATCAAGCAGCGTCCCTTTGGTCGATGTACCTGAGCAGATTATTTGGCTAAATCATAACAAGGCTGGTGACTAGCAAGATTGACAAAGGGGGCGATATGTCTGCAGTGTCCTTCGCGGCTGCCCTGAGACATATAGGGGCAAGACCTAGCAATGCACTATATATGGTTACAAGGCCTTCGCTGTCGTTGGAGAAAAAGCGATTTGTGGGTTTGCACAACACCAGAGCTCTTGGTGGCTCGGGAGACCAGGATAGCTCAGGTGCAGCACTAGTGGAAGCAGCAGGAGCATTAGCTTTACTTTTCCCTTTGCTAGTTCTGCTTACATATGTAGTAATTGAGGTCAGTTATGCATACGTGATTAGCGCGTCGCTTTCAGCGGCTGCACACCAAGCAGCAAGAAATCTTGTCATAGCTTACTGGAAAAACTCCGACATAGCAGGCAGTCGGGCCTTGCAGGATACTGAAGTATTTGATCATATTCGGATACAAAATATACTGAATGATTCTCGCCAATTTCAGGAAGCTACATTTCAAACAGCATCCAATCCTCCAAGTGTCTTAGTAACAGTTCGCTACCTGGGAGGACAATATGGTCTGCCACCATTTCCCAATCCAGATCCTTTACGGCTTGGCAGTTTTCAAATTACAGCTTCCGCTGCCAGTGCATTAGATTGAGGGAGGACACTACTATGAGCGCGATGAAAATCACAAGGGTTGTCCAAGCACGCCAGGAGCAAGGACAAATTGGATTTCTGCTATTTCTAGCCGGGATACTTATTACAATTGGTGTGGGAGCACTGGGAGTGGATCTTGCTCATTGTTGGAAGGTGCGCCAGGAATTGCAGCACGCCACTGATGCCGCTGCACTGGCAGGTGCACTGGATTTATATAGTCACCCTGACGAAATTGAAAGTCATGCTCTTGCCACTGCTGCCAATAACCAGGCCGACGGTCGATTCGTAGAAACCAACGCTGAAGGAACTAGGGTTGTTGTCAGTATCTTGGCGCCAAATCCTCCAGATGTAGGGACAATAACTGTAACAGCAGAGACAACAGTAAGACACTGGCTCATGCCCTGGGTTGGTCGCTGGCTAGATAAAGTCTCCACAACTTCAGTTGCCAGTGCACCAGCGCCAGTTACTCAGTTGCCAGAGAATGTGCCTTTCCCTTTAGCAGTTAGCATTGATGCCATAGGACAGGCAGAGGAACTGATTCCATTAAGCGCTAGAAATATTGGAGACACTGTCCAGTTTCATATTGCGTCCCAACAAGTAAAAAATGCAGCCTTTACTTCCTTTTCAGACGATAACCCAAATGCAGATTATGTACGGCAGGCCATTGACCAGACACTAGGTTTAGTACCGCCAACAGATCACCTTATTCCATCAATAAAGATTGGCGATAGCATATCGCTTAACAATGGAGTTCTTGGCGAAAAACGTCTTGCAGAAGGCCAATTGCTTGAGGCTATCACTAGTCAGCCTTTTCTTGTGCTCCCAGTGTTTGAAGGGGAGGCACCAGACAACCAATCAAGATCTGTCATTGGGTTCATCACCGTTCGCGTGACCAATGTTACTGTCAATGAGGGTGGTGATGGTGTTTTAACTTTTACCTGTCAACTGCTGAAAACAGTTATTAAGGGCATTGGCGGTACATTTCCACCTGGTAGTTATGGTGATGCCTTAGCAAGGCTTTCGCCTCTGGCTGTAAAACTTGTCCAGTAACATGCGAGGTAACCATACAACCATGAGCATCACATCATCAGTTAAGCAAGAAAGCTGTCATCTAGAGCCTGGTAATGCCCAAGAGAGGCTTAACAACTGCAACGAGCATCTAGTGGAGCTTGAGCTAGAGCTAACCGATCTGACATTCGAACTGGACTCCTGTGCATATAGCTACAATTGTCTAGTTGCACCCAAATATGCCCAGCTTGACTCAACATTAGCCACAGTAGCTGAGATGATTGCCACCCTTAACAGTGCTTCTCCTCAAGCTGAGGAAAGGGCACACAAGCTTCGGGCCCAGTCCTGGCAGACTACAGAAGAACTCGAGAAGCTAGGACAGACAGTACCATTCACCAGCTCCCCTTATTCGTCAGTTTTACGGGAAATGTTTAAGCGTGTTGTAAGAGTACATCATCCAGCCTTTACCTCCAATGAACAACAAAGGATGAAACAAGCTGAAATTCTAACCCAAGCAAGAAGCGCTCTTGTGGCTGGTGATGAGATTACCTTGGGCAAGTTGCTGGAATCAGGACAAGACAATTTAGGCTCTACTGGTGCTGACACTGTGCTCCTCACAGAGGAGCTAATCAAACAAGTAGATAAGGAAATATCTGCCATTGAAGCACACATTGCAGCGCTCAAAAAGACCGATCGTTACGAGCTCTGGCTTAAAACCAAAGAAGCCCTCAATGGAGGAGTTAACTTATTGGAGCAAATTGCCGAAACAATTGACAAACAACTGGGATACATTTCCAAACACCTGGAAACACTTTTGGAGGCAATGGAGAGCCATGAATGATTTCAACCCAGCAAATGGCAAGCATACTGTCATGGATGTACCTACTGAGAGCAAAGCACCATTTAGCAATTATTCTCTTTTGCGTAGAGGTCTAGATCTCATCTCTGCAGGGCAAGTACATGTTGGGGACGAAGAGCTGAAGTATCACAGGTCCCTCGGCTTAAATTATCTCAGCAAGGGTGACTATCAATTAGCTCTACAAGAGCTCAACAAATGTGTGTGTTTGGGTTCTCAAGACAGTCAAAGCTTTCATTATCGAGGGTTAGCTTTTGCTGGTCAAGGTAATCCCATAAGAGCCCTTGAAGACTATGGCAAGGCACTGAGCCTGGACGGAAGTAACCTTGCTGTGTACTTAAGCCGGGCCAACAC
>JACQVM010000029.1 GCA_016209785.1 Candidatus Melainabacteria bacterium
CCTACGACGAAGAACTTGCCGACAAAATATATCTGAATATCAAGAACTACCTGCCTCTCATGCGTCAAACATATAATGAGCTTTACCGGCGATTTGGGTGTGCATAATAAAATCAACTTGGAGAGCATCAATTGGCCATCCATGATTACAGTCAGGCCATTAGCTTTAAATGCAAACTTGAGTCCAAGTATTTATACACAAAGGTTGGCAGCAGCGTGGTTGTCCACATACCATTCTAAGCTTCCTTTGGTAGGTGACACAAACTGTGCTGGTAGCGTATGTGGTGTTGCTGTACGTACTTGGGCAAGAATTTCTTTCTTGTCAGAGCCGGTCACCATGAAGATAACATTGGCTGCTGAATTGATTACCGGTAGAGTCATGGTAAGCCGATAGCTCTTGAGACTTTGCACATATACAGCGATAAACAAATGACTTTTATCCTTCAGCGCTGTTGTCCCGGGAAATAATGATGCAGTGTGTCCGTCTTTACCTAATCCAAGAAGAACTAAGTCAAAGATTGGTAGCTGTCTTTTGGCAAGACCAAAAAAGCTTTGCAATAGCCTGTCATAAGTAGAGGCTGCTTGCCGTGGATCATTGTTTAAATAAGGTGCATGAATGTTTGGCTCTGGTATAGCAACCTTTGACAAAAATATTTCCTGCACCATGCCGTAATTACTTTGCGGGCTGCTCGGAGGCACACAACGTTCATCACCGAAGAAGATATGTGTTTGTTGCCAAGGAACATCGTTGCAATATGGTGGCTGAGCTAACAGGCTATACAATGATTTAGGGGTTGAGCCACCAGCTAGAGAGACGGCAAATAAGCCCTTTTTCTTAACAGCATCCTTAGCTAGGCAAGCAAAGTGCTCTGCTAGTGACTGGCTCAATTCATCTATATTGGGAAAGATATTGAGCCTAGCGCCATTGAGTTGAAAAGATTGCATGGGCTATACCAGATCTAAGCTTACCAAGCTGCATACATCGATGTTTCTTTTAAAGGTGTCTCCACGCGTTAAGATCTCCGGCAATAAGATTGTCACTAGCTTGTGGTCCCCATGAGCCTGCCGAGTAGTTAGGAAAGTCAAGCCTAGGTCCAGCGGCCCAGGCTTCTAAGACAGGAGTAATAAGCTCCCAGGCTTGCTCGACAGCGTCCGTGCGGGCAAAAAGCGAGGCATCTCCCATAATACAATCGTGAAGGAGGCGCTCATAGGCGCTGGGAGTTGTCGTGCCAAAAGCAGTGTCATAGGCAAAGTCCATGCTTAACCAACGCAGGTGCGTTGTAGGTCCTGGTTGCTTGGTGGCAAACTTAAGTGAAATGCCCTCATCAGGCTGGATTTGTAGAACAAGCACGTTTGGATCTAGTGCCTCACCTTCTCGAGTGTTGTGGAAAAGGCGATGTGGTGCTCGCCTAAAGTGAATTGCAATTTCAGTTATAGCTTTTGCCAGGCGCTTGCCAGAGCGAACATAAAATGGGACATCAGCCCAGCGCCAGTTATCAATGTAAAGTCTAAGAGCTGAGAAAGTTTCTGTTTGTGATTCAGCAGATACATTGCGTTCGTCACGGTAGCCAGGAACTTTTTGCCCGCCAATGCATCCTGGCCCATATTGGCCACGCACAATATATTGATCAAGTTTGGTTAAGTCAAAAGGTCGTATGGACTTAAGAACCTTGCTCCTTTCATCGCGGGTATCCTCGGAGTCAAGGGAAACTGGTGGTTCCATGGCTATGATGGACACAAGCTGAAGCATATGGTTTTGCACTACGTCTCTTAAGTTGCCTGCTTCTTCATAGTACGCACCACGTCCTTCCACCCCAATAGTCTCAGCGTTAGTAATTTGCACATGTTCTATGTGTTGGCGGTTCCATAAGGGCTCAAATATGCCATTGGCAAATCTCAGGACCATAATGTTTTGCACTGTTTCTTTGCCGAGGTAATGATCAATGCGAAAAATTTGGTGTTCAGCAAAAACCTGGTGTAATTCTTGATTTAAAAGACGTGCAGACGCCAGATCACGACCAAAGGGCTTTTCGACAATAATTCTAGGCCAGGGAGTTTTCTTGCCGGACTTTGTCCCAGCCAAGCTAGCGAGGGCTAGTTGCCGCACAATTTGGATGTAAAGGCTGGGAGGTGTAGACAAATAGAAGATATTATTGCCTCTGGTTTGATGTTTGACCTTCAACTCGTCTATAAGAAGTGACAATGCCGAGAAAGCCTTGTTGTCACCAAAATTTGTTGGTAGGTAGTAAAGGCAGTTGGCAAACTGGGCTAATGTATCTTTGTCGATGGGGACATCGTCAGCAAACTCATGCATGGCTTGGCACATAGACAAACGAAACTCGTCGTGGTTCATTTGCGTACGTGACAGGCCTATCACACAAAAGCTGTCAGGAAGTAGTCTTTGACTGTACAGGCTGTAGAGCGCAGGAATAAGCTTGCGCTTGGTCAGATCACCATGAGCACCAAAGATGACCATTGTACATGGCTCAACTGCCTGCTCTAGGCTCAAAGCTTCGTCCAAGGGATTGATGAGCTCAGAAGCTTTATTGACCGTTGTTACGCTCAGGTTCTTACAATTATTGTCCATGTCTTGCACTCAGTCCCATCCTTTCCATTTCCTTTACCTTGCCAAGGCGGCGAACATGTCTTTCGGCTCCTGAAAAGGATGAATTTAACCAGATTCGCACAATGTCAAGCGCCAGTTGGACACCTATAACTCTGGCTCCGAGGCAGAGTACATTTGTGTTGTCATCCTCTCTTGCTTGACGGGCTGAAAAGGAATCATGGCACATGCCTGCTCTTATTCCAGGGATCTTGTTGGCTGCAACTGTCACCCCTACACCACTTCCGCAAACTAAGATTCCCAAATCAGCGTCTTCTTGGACAAGGGCTTTACCTACTGCCAAGGCATAATCAGGGTAATCAACCGGCTCGCTGGTGTGTGTGCCCAGGTCTATAACTTGGTGTCCTTGTGCTTTCAAATAGTCAACAATACTGGCCTTCAACAAATAGCCGCCATGATCTGCTCCAAGTGCAATTCGGGACACAACGTCACTCCACAAGCTTATGTTGTTTATTTATATTGCTTTCAAACCCAAATCAACTCTTGCTATGTCATAAATGTTGTGTTTTGCTTCATATTGGTACATGAGAAGTGTATGGAGGAGCAGATGGAGGGCTTCATGAAATTAAGTAACAAAAGTCGAGTGCGGCAAGGGCTGCGAGGAGCCGCCCGCAGCCGCACGAGGTTGTCGCGCGGAGGGTGTTGAGTGACAAAAACCGAGCGAACAAGGGCGACATGCGCGGCCGCAGCAAGCGAGGTTGACGCCCGGAGAAGCCGCTAAAGGCGGCTATGGAGGGCTTACAAGTAAACTGCGACGAAGCGCTTACGTAAAGGCTGAGCTCTATGACAGACAGTAAAGTAGTTTTGCAAGGCCGCTACGAGCTGGTAGGCGAGCTGGGACAAGGGGGCATGGGTACCGTGTACATGGCGCGTGATATGCGCCTTAATGGGCGCCCATGTGTGGCTAAAAAACTCCGTGATGACTTTTATGTTGAGGAAGACAAGCAAAAGGCGGTGGCTTTCTTTAAGCGGGAGGCAGGTGTCTTAAGTTGTCTCCAGCATCCCAATATAGTGCATATCCTCGACTACTTTGAGGAAAGTGATAATTACTTTCTGGTGATGGAGTACATCGAGGGGCGCAATCTTTACGAGATTTTGCAAGAAAGAGGCGAACCATTTTCTTGCGAGCAGGTAGTTGGTTGGGCTAAAGAAATATGTGATGTTCTGGAGTACCTGCATGAGCATGATCCACCGGTGATTTATCGAGATTTAAAGCCAACCAACATTATGTTGGACGTTAAAGGTCATGTAAAACTAGTGGACTTTGGTATTGCTCGACCCTGTGCAGAAAATGCAGACAATACGCATGTTGTGTCGGCTGGTTACTCACCGCCAGAGCAATACTGGGGTGCTGCTGATCCTCGTTCAGATATTTATGCTCTCGGTGCCACAATGTTTTTCTTGCTTACTGCTGCCGAGCCGGTGGCGCTGCACCCGTCATCACCTGTTAGTTGCAATGCCAATGTCTTGTCTTATGTGAATGAGGTCGTAGAGTGTGCTACAGCTCAGGATCCTCAGAGCCGCTATCAAAGTGCCAGGCAGATGAGGGATGCTTTGGTGAGCCCAGTGAACATGAAGGACTCATCTAGACGAAAGCAACTTATATTTGCCCTGGCTGGTACACTCATTGTTGTTTTTGTGCTTGGCTATAATAAATTCCATGAGATGCTTAACTCATCTCAACAACAGTTGAAAGCTAGTCAGCAAATTATTACGCAGCAGGACCAAGAGAAAGGTTACTTGCGCAAAAAGTTAAGAACATATTCCAGAGCTGTTGAGGCGGAAGAAAAGGCTATACGGGAGTTGCAAGTTAAGGTTAAAGGACAACCAGGCAAGACATCTGACGTAGACAACGGTGCAGCAGTCGTAGCTCAGGTTGTGGATGAGCGTGAGCTTACTGATCCAGAAGGGTTGTTGGACAATCATTAACTGGTGGAGTTACCAAGTAGGGGTATCAGGCTTACGGCAATAGGACTCTAAGCTGTAAGCTTGTGGCAGGCTCTAGGGGCAAGTATGTCTTTACTTCTTACCTGGTTGATTGTTTTGGCGCTGGTTGGCGTGTCTTGTTTTATTGGCGCTGACCGTTGGCGAAAGTCGGCGCGCCGTTACTTTCTAGTTTTGGTTAGTGTTTTTGTTTGTCAGTCTATGTTTATGGCTGTTAGTCCAGGAGGCAGACTATCTAAGGCGCGTCCTGTGCTAGAGGCGGACCGTGCCGAATTGCTTTTGCGCTTTGGTACCTCGTTGAAGGTTTTGCAATTGCACTTGCTTTCATTGACGGGTTTGTCCGATGGAGCTAGTCGAAAGGGCGATGTTGGAAAGTTGTCAGAAAAGGACTTTTATGAAGAAGCAAAGGAGGTGCTCCAGGATGCAGTCCTTAAGAGTCCAGATGTGCCAATTCTCAAAGCAAAGTTAGCAATTGTTTTGGGCGATAGTGGCAAAACTCAATATAAGCCCCTTCTACTTCAATTGTCACGTGAGTTAGCCTCACGAAAAAATACGTCCGATGCGAGCCTAGGAAAAGCACTGCTTTTATTGTATGACTCAAAGAAGTTGTCTCTAACTTCTGCTAGTGAACTAGCTCACGTCTTCAAGGATAGTCTTCCTCAGGGCTGGTACCGTGAAGCTGTGCTAGTGAGACTTTACAAGGTCTCTGGAGCACAAGGCAATTACAAGGAGCTCACGCAAGATATTCAAGAGCGAGCCTACCGCTTATTGTCAAACTTTGTAGTACTAATGGTTGTGGTTGTTGTGGCATCCTTGATTGGGCTGGTTGTTATCTTGGTACAGTTGTTTACTGTGGCCAGGACCAAGAGCTTGCCGGAAGAACATGGACAAGCATTGGGCGCAGTTCCTTGGAACCTTAAGACTGTTTACTCAGTTTTTGTATTCTGGTTGGCAACCCAAATTGTTGTTGGTAACTTTGCCCCAACATTGCTTAAATCCTCAGGAATGTTGTCCTCGGGTGCTATTGCTGTAGCTTGTGCTACGGCAATACTGTACTTGGTTAGCAATGGTCCAGGTGTTCTGTATGTGTATTTGATGGCAATGCGTCCCCACCGAATAGGATTTTTGGAGGGCATTAAGCTTGCAGCACGGGTGGGGCATAGAGGTCCTGTACGTTTGATATTGTCAGGCATTGCTACTTGGTGTGTAGCGCTTCCCCTGGTTATGGTTGCTTATTTCTTGGCTTCTAAAATACTTGGTTCTCAAGGCTCCAGCAATCCAATAATTGCTTTGGTTTTAGAGACAGCACGATCAGCCAATTGCTTTGCTACCCTGCTTTTCTACTTTACCTTGGGGGTACTAGCTCCATTGTGTGAGGAGACACTCTTTCGTGGTTTTCTCTATCGAACTCTCAGAAAGTCCTTTGGTGTTGGTACGTGCCTTTTTGTCAGTGCATCCTTATTTGCTATTGTGCATATGGATGTGGGTGCACTAGTGCCACTAATGTGTCTAGGCTGGCTTTTTGGCCTTGTTTTTGAGCGTAGCAAAAGCCTCTTGCCGGCCATAATTGCGCATGGCTTGTGGAATAGCGGAACATTTACCCTTGTTCTTATGATCTTTGGTAGCTAGGGATGATTTAGTGTTGCCTATTCTCCGCTTGCATCTCCGCCACCGCCGAAGTTGTTTCCAAATTCACCCATCTCACCAAAGCCGCTAAACTCGCCAAAATCACCGAAGCCTTCTAATCCACCAAAAGAAGCGCCCGTGTCGTGCATAAAGTCTCGGTCATGCTCGCTGAAATAACCTGGATCTATCTTGGGTATCCTATCTGGGTAGTAGCCCCAGGGAAATCCACGGGCAAGACGTCTGCGTCTTAGGTAGGCTGGCAACTTGATAAAGCCTAAGGCAACCATCACGCTTCCGGTGAAGACTAACTCTGTTACAAGGATATTGCCCCACTGCAATGCCATTTTTAGCACCGTGTTAGCTTATCTAGATGTCTATCTTAGTTAGACAACACCCAGCCAGCACTAACTACTTACTTAAAGCATAATCGTAAGGACTGCTAAATTAAAGTCAAGACTGTAAGGGGGGAAACTACTCAGCTTCAGTAAGCAAAGCAACCTTTTGAGGACCAACGTTGCTGACAGACATTCTGGGACCTTGAGAGCGGCGAAATGTTTCTATATAACGACGTAAGGCTTCCCGTATTAGGTCTGATCTAGTACGGTGCTCAACCTGAGCAACAAAGTCGATTTGTTCAAGCAGTCCTGGTGGGAGAGCCACAAGTACTTTCTTCGGCATGTGCGTTCCTTTTTCCAAGCGATGAAATAAGAAGAAAACCAGATAACATAGACATCCCGAAGCCCACAGACGTTCGCAAGTATTATCGCCTACCCCGAGCATGTTCCAGAAATTACAATGTACACTCCGGCTAGCTATTTTTAAAGGGCTGAAAGCCTGTAAATGTGTAGAGCCTATGAAACTAATATAAAAGGTTTTTTCGAATGCTGGGAATCAAGCTATAGCAAGATGCACACAGCATGTGTGTTTTAACAAGAGCATCAAATGTACCTTTTGTATGTGATGATTGATTTCTCACGACCGCTATCACTTGAATTTAGCTGCTTATGCGAATATTGGTGAGGGGAATGAGCACAGGTATGAGCCACTTCAGATCCAACATACAGTCACAGAAGTTAACGGCAAAGGTAAAAGCAACTGGCTGTGCAGCCAAAATTAACTCTTGCGAGCTAAGTGAGATGATACAAGCACTGTCAAGGCTTGCGTGTCCTCAATTGCTGGCTGGAATAGACAATTTTGAAGATGCTGCTGTTTACAAGATTGCGGATGACTTGGCAATAATTGAGACAGTCGATTTCTTCCCCCCGCCAGTGGACGATCCAGTTTTGTTTGGTCGCATTGCAGCAACCAATGCTTTGTCCGATGTGTATGCTATGGGTGGACGGCCAATTCTAGCTCAAAATATTTTTTGTTTTCCTACCTGTGAGTATTCTCTGGCTATTGCCAAAGAAATCCTTGCTGGTGGGGCTCGTGCTGTAGCCGAGTCAGGTGCTGTATTGGCTGGAGGGCACTCTATCAATGGCTTAGAACCCATTTATGGGTTAGCAGTAACCGGAATTGTCCACCCAGAAAGGATCCTCACTAATTGTGGTGCTAAAGAAGGTGATATCCTTGTGCTTTGCAAACCAGTAGGTACAGGCGTTGGCTTACTTGGTTTGAAAGGGGATATGCTTTCTTCAACAGCTCTTAAAGAGCTTCTTGATAGTCTTACTACTCTCAATAAGGATGCACTGGCAATCATCTTAAAGTATTGTGTTCATGCTTTGACAGATGTCACTGGATTTGGATTAATTGGCCACGTACACGAGATGTCACAAGCAAGTAGGCTAAAGGTGGAATTGTGGGCTGACAAAGTAGTATTGTTGCCGGAGACGCTTAGCCTAGCAGAACAAGGCTTTGTTCCAGCCGCTGCCTATGCCAATCGAAAGTCTTATGAGAAGCATGTTTACTTTGATGTGCAAGTTGATATTGCCTTGAGTGATTTGTTATTTGATCCACAAACTGCTGGGGGATTGCTTGCTGCAGTGGCTCCATTGCAAGCCGAGGCTGTTGTGAAGGATTTGCAGGATGCAGGATTAAAGGCCAGTGCCATTGGGGTGTTGCGTGACGGACAGCCAGGACAAGTGGAGGTGATGCTCAATGCTCACACGAGTTGATCTTAGGGGACTGATATGCCCAGAGCCAGTCCTGAAAGTAAAAAAGCTCACGGATGATCCTCAATTAACTGAAATTGAGGCGTTAGTTGACGATGATGTTTGTGTCAACAATCTGCGACGTTTAGCTAAGTCGCTTAAGGCAACTGCCGAAGTACAAGATAAGAATGGTTACTATATTGTTACTATTAAATTGAAAGAGAACATAATGCTACAGCC
>JACQVM010000162.1 GCA_016209785.1 Candidatus Melainabacteria bacterium
CTCAGGTGCTGGACCTGGCTCAGGCAATGGTGGCACCATCTCCATTGCCACAGGTGGAACTGTCTCCACCGGCTCTATTAATGCCAGCGGTGAGAGTTCAGGCAGTGGTGGCACGTTAAATATTGCCTCAGGAAGCCACATAACTGCCGGTGCTCTTACTAATAATGCGCAATCAACTGGTACAGGAGGAACAATTAACCTAAGCTCCGGCGGCAACATAACAACAACTGGCACCATTTCAGCAAATGGAGCTGGCTCTGGTGCAGGACAAAATGGTGGAACAATTACTTTTTCTGCTACTGGAGACCTTACAGCAGAGACAATACGAGCAAATGCCTCTGGCGATGGCTCTGGCGGAACCATTAACTTTGGAATTGGCGGAGACGCCTCAACTGGTGCCATTAATTCAAATGGTTCTGGAAGCGGATTAGGCGGAACCATAAGTTTTGGGGTTGGTGGCAGCCTTACAAGCAGTGGAACAATAAGCGCCAACGGTTCCTCCGGAGTAATTAACTTTGGAGTTGGAACTGC
The DNA here is from genome assembly GCA_016209785.1 of Candidatus Melainabacteria bacterium. Lineage (GTDB taxonomy): Bacteria > Cyanobacteriota > Vampirovibrionia > Obscuribacterales > Obscuribacteraceae > JACQVM01. The sequence continues at coordinate 532 of JACQVM010000162.1, forward strand.
CGTAACAACCAATGCAATAAATGCTGACGCATTAAGCAACGGCACAGGAGGCACAATAAGCTTTGGGGCAGGGAGCAATATAAATGTTGGCGCATTAAGTGCTGATGGCGCTGGAACTGGCTCTGGTGGCACAATTACTTTCGGCACTAGCCAAAACATTACAACTGGTTCTATTAGCACCAACGGGTCTGGCAATGGAGCAGGAGGTACAATTTCCTTTGGCGCTGGTGGCAATATCTCAACCACCACAATTACTGCCAATGGCTCTGGCAATGGCAACGGAGGAAGCATTAGTTTTGGCGCTGGCGGTGATCTTACAACTGGGTCGGTTACCGCAAATGGCTCTGGCAACGGCACCGGAGGAAGTATTAGTTATGGTGCTGGTGGAATGATTTCTACCTCAGGGGCAGTTAGAACCAAGGCTACTAGTGGTCCTGCTGGAACTGTATCATTGTCTGGCGAAAATGTAAATATTGGTGCTTCAAGTGGCACCAGCATTGATGCTTCCAGCACCTCTGGCAACGGCGGACAAGTTACTGTTACCAGTACCTCCCTTAATCCCTTAGCTATTGGAGCATCTTCTGGCTCCAACAGAACCAGAGGAGATATCCACGCTGACGGTGGCAACAATGGCGGACGCGTTGAGTTAATGGCTAACGGTGGTGAAGACATCAGAGCAAGCGCACAAGTCACTGCCAACGGTGGCAGTGGAACTGGTGGAAATATTCTTTTTTCCCTTGCCAACCCTGGCAGTGGACCGCTAACCATTACCTTAAACGGACTGCTGCAAGCTAAGAACACGGCCGATAACTCAGGCATTGTCGGTTTTCATTCAGGAGCAGGGCAAAGCTAAACTATATTAGGGACCGGGACAGTTTATGGTGGGCAATCAGTTAATCTGGGCAACCTTAGCCTAAACAACCTTAGCCTATTGCCAACACCATCTGGATTGCTGACACCATATCCAGTGTTAGTGACCGTTGTCGGTGAGCTTCAATGCAATTGTCTTAACTGCTTGCCACCTGAAGTAATTTTGCCTGCTGCTGTATCTGCAGCAACTCCAGAGAACTCGACTGTTAATGTCACCACGGCCAACAATGCTGTCCTGGCACAATTGCCGCCCACGGACACTACTCGTGACCGCTCAGTTGAGCCCATTGGGCCAACGCCTCGGCAGCCTTATTGGCTTGACCCGCAAAAGTCAACCAACAGCACCAGGGTATGGGTTGTTTCCTTTGAGCAAAGCCAGCCATATGCCTTAAGTGGTGATCCTGAAGCTATAATTCTTGCTTCAGCCGGAGCAACCTTTAATGTAACTGCCCCTCACACACTAGCAATCCGAGAAGGCAATGTCCTTGTTTGTGCCGGACGTACTGAAATAAATGTTGTTACTTCCTTGGGCAGGTTCACCTGTGCAGCCAATAGTGCAGCAAGAATAAGCCAAAATCGTTTTGGCCTTGTCAGAGCAGCCAACTTGCAGGGCGATAAGGCAGGCTTTGAAATTGCTTACAAAGGTGAAACCTGCACAGTTGTTCTTGGCTCTGGAACTGAACTAGCACTCCAGGATACAGCCATAGCAAGTGCAGGCGTGTCAGATTATGTTGCCGACCTTAATTCACCGCGTGAGGCTGGGCCAGTGTCAGGTCTTAATATGGAGCGACACAGGTTAGCTCGTCAAATGATGTCTTATCTTGATGATCTTAAGGCATGCCAAACCGAGTCATTAACCCCTGTTATGAAAAAACGCTACGGCAATCTCCTGGCTAAACTTGAGAGAGCTCAAGAAAAAATGGTGGAGAGCCCAAGCAAGCTCAAAGCTCATTGGGCTGCCCACGATGAATTGTCCTATGAATGGACAACCAACCAGGCAGCCAACTTACTTCCTGTATCTTTGGCACATTCTGTCACAACTCTAGAATCTAATGAACTAAAGAAAATCAAGCTAGCTAATGTCACAGGTAAGTGCACTATTGATTCCCACCTTACTTTCCTAGAAGATGGCTCAATTTACTTTGACGGCAGGCAGGCAGTATTCACAGCGCTCAAGCCAACACAAGTTGCCTTAGGCAAATGTACAATCTATCTTGCCAAAGGAGTCACCGTCGCCATTAGTTCTGACGCTTCTGCTTACAAAATCCATAATTTATGCGAACATCAGTTTCAATCAATAACTATACGTATTGCTGAGCGATCTCTCAAACTAGCCTCTGGAGAAGAAATGGCTGTTGGGACTTCTGCAGCAACCATCATCTCAGCTTTAAAAGCTGACCAAGTTGGACGTCGACGGACAAAGTTGATTGATTTAAGCCAAGAGCAAATCGCCATTTTGGTCAGTGAATTTTCAGTTCCTGCTCTTTTAGCAAGCAACAATGTGCTAGCCAATATTTATAGAAGTGTCGACCGTCAAGATAAGAGGCTTATATGGCCAGTTTTAAAGATGGCTGCTGCACTTAATTTTACAACTAGCTCCCATGGGCTCTATAAGCCACTGGAGCAAGTCGTCCGTGATTAGCCTGATGATCTCTACAAAACTTGGGCATTTACGCTTGCACAGGACTATGTTTTCATGTGCTCGACCATGTCATCAAACTTGCCTTCATCCAGATAACAATCATTTTCCTTGGCTTGTTTAATGGCAACCGTCATTACAAACGCCAAAATAAACACCATTGCCACAATGGGAATGTTATCTGCGGCAGTTAGTATCTTAAGAAACTGTTCCATTGTTAATCCTCTATAGCTAATCAGCCAGATCTAGACAGCCACTGTCAACAAACTCTTACGTTCTTCCTTGAGAAACTCTACAAGACAGTTGGCAAGCCAGGGATAAAACTTAAGCGTGCCGCGTGTCTTAAGTGGCTCAGCCAACAAGGGTATCCAACCCAGATAATCTTCCAGGACTGTACGCTCTGCCTTCAGACATGTGTCACTCTTATACTCGTCACCAGATGCTCGTGCACGCAGCTCTTTAGCACACAACCATACCAGAAACTCCAAGATCACACTTATGTTGTCTGGGTAGTCGGTAGCATTCATAGCTACCCCAAAAGAACGATACAGTCCATTGAGTTGGGCAACCGCCACAGCTTGCCTAGCTTCACCACTCATGTACTCGCTAGCAGTCAATGGGCATGGTGTCTCGCTTGCCAGTTGGAAAAGTCGGTTGTACTCAATCTCAAATCCCTCGAGGCCCTCCGTTACTGCTTCATCATACAGGATGTCCTTTTGAGTTACTCCGGCAATCACCTCAGCAGATAATCCTGCCATAGCAAGCAGTTCAATGAGTTGCTCCCAATAATCCTTGTCTTGTAAATGCTCAACAAGCTCTCTTGTCGGGTAGCGAAAGCCTTGAGATAATATCTTATAGAGTGCTGCCCGTGCTTCAATCTTCTCTTGCTGGCTCATAAACCTACTCCAACGCTTGGTGACTGCATTAGTGAAATGCTACTTGTGTCCAATTAGAGATGGACTTCATGCCATTGCGATCTTCCTGTGAGCCATTCCACACAGCAAATGCTGCATTAATTTGCTCGCCTGCTTGGAAATGAGGGCTGGAGGGATCATTGTTGTCATCAAGTGGTTTAAAGATAACGACCTGCCATTTGCCATCATGCCAGACACCCCGTCCACGTAAAACTTGATATTGGTCAGGCTTGCTTGTCACGCTTGAAACACCAATTGCTACAATGTCTTCAACAGGGCTTTTATGCATGCTTTGCGGAAAAAGGTTAAAAACACCTGTAGTTGGCCCACCTTTGCCTTGAGATGCATTCGGCTCCATGGCAGAGTCCACATGAAGTCGACTGTAAACTGTCGTTCCTTCGCCTCCTGCTTTCTCAGAGACTGCCTCATAAGGTAAATCGTTCATGCGTGGTGCATCAGGCTCCCAATCAGCCTTCCATTGCCAGATATCTACTGGTCCGTGTGGACGCCCCATAGCAAGCACTGTGTCCTTAACATCCCCAATTGGAAACTCAATAGCCACTGCATCGCGAAACTTAACCTGGTGGACTGTCTCATTATCCTTAGTAGCATCTGGCCACTCAAAGTGAATTGCTAAGCCAGATGGAACATGCATGGCTCGTACCTCAAGAGCCTTAATGCTGCCACCACCGACAGGCACCACAATGTCCTGCCGCATAAGCGGTACCGTTGTCTTCCTAGCCTGCTCCCATAGCTTGTTGGTAGGTTCAAGAAGACTATCTGCTGGATAATTACCTTTGTGCACAAAAATAGCACTGCCACCAGAGCCGACACTAGGTTCTTGCTTTGCACTTACAGACGTTGACACGAGAGCGGCAAGAGAATTTGTTCGATGTGCTTGAGGCTTGGCAATTGACCATGTCACAAGGCCGGCTGCTAACAGTGCCACCGCAGCCGCCACCAGCAGCGAGCCCAAGATGATCTGCTTCCTGTTGCCGGTTAACATGTCCAATCTCCCCCGTTAGTACTGGTTGTACCATTTGGTATCAGC
>JACQVM010000173.1 GCA_016209785.1 Candidatus Melainabacteria bacterium
CAAAACAACTCACACCCCAACCAATACCAGCATTAAGGAAGCTTGAGCCAATCCGCTTGTCCAAACCAATTCCTTGAGCAACCTGGCGAACATCAGCACCTACTTTTTCACACAAAACAGACATTTCATTAGCAAAACTAATTTTCATGGCCAAGAAAGCATTGGCTGAGTACTTAATCATCTCCGCACTGGCTAGATCAGTAACCAAGAAAGGTACAGTTGTTAGCGACTGAGGCCTGGGAGCAAAATCCGGTGGTTTGAAGCTTTGAGTAACAACTGGCTTGTAAAGTTCTTTCATCCTTTCAGCTACTGAGTTGTCTGGACAACCAACCACAATGCGATCTGGATACAATGAGTCCGCAATAGCAGTGCCTTCCCGCAAAAATTCTGGATTACTTACAACGGCAAAAGCTGGAGCATCCGGGCGGACACACCCAGCTGGAACTTTAGTGACTGCTTGCACACCTTGCTCCACCAACATTTCAACCCAATTGCCAGATCCCACAGGAACAGTTGATTTGTTAACAATAAGGCGCGTCTTTGCCGAATCAAGAGCACCACCGATAGCACGCGCCACAGCAGCAACGGCAGACATATCTGGCTCACCATCTTCCTTAGCTGGTGTACCAACAGCTATAAAAACAACTTCAGAGTGCTTAACTGCTGAGTTCAAGTCAAATGTAAACTCAAGAGCCCCTGCAGCAACACATTGCTGGACAAATTGGCTTAAATAAGGCTCGTAAAATGGCACCTCCCCTTGCTTAAGCTTTGCCACACGAGCTGTGTCTGTGTCAATGGCCACCACTTTGTTCCCAAAATAAGCTAAGCAAACACTGGTCACCAAGCCTACATAGCCAGCACCAACTACAGCAACATTCACAGATTCCAGCCTTTAATTAACAACCGACTCAAGAAAACACAACAGGCATTTTAGCCTTCATGACTTCTAGCTTGAAGGGCTTACCAAACCTCAAGTGCTCTCAACTATAACAAACTTGGGCGCACACTGAGTCCACCATAAGCCACCCTAAATGCTAATGGCTGCACTGTGTGTTAGGCTCAGGCTTAAAACCTGGTAGCAACGCTTCAACATTATCTATGGTCAAAAACCTCGACAATTTCATAAGCACTATTGCCCACCTTAGGTCTGACAATGGCTGTCCCTGGGACAAGGACCAAACGCACGAATCACTGGCACGATATTTGCTTGAGGAAGCCTATGAAGTACTGGAGGCAATTCATTTAGGTGATCCCGTCAAACTTCAGGAGGAATTAGGAGATCTGCTCCTGCAGATTGTCCTTAATGCTCAAATTGCCAAGGAAGCAGGACATTTTGACATTGAAGATGTAGCTGAGTCCATCAACCAAAAAATGATTAACCGGCATCCCCATGTTTTTGGTCAAGTACGAATCGATACTGCTGCCGAGGTGGTGGCACAATGGGAGGAGTTAAAACATCAGGAGAAAGCTGTCAATAACCTGGGTGGCTCGGCAATAGATGGTGTACCTAAGACACTCCCAGCATTGCTCAAGGCTCTTAAGATCTCCGAAAAGGCAGTGCAACAAGGCTTTGAATGGAATAACAAAGATGAAGTTTGGGAAAAATTATATAGCGAGCTGGAGGAGTTTAAACATGAAGCATCCTTGCCAGAACAAGACATTTTACGACGAAATGTAGATTTAGAGCTTGGAGATGTTTTTTTTACCCTAGTTAACCTTGCTCGCTGGGAACACCTAAATCCAGAAGAGTCATTGCTTTTGGCGATAGAAAAGTTTAAAAAGCGCTTTTCCCAAATGGAAGAACTATCAGACAAGCCTTTAAAGAAGCTAAGCAAAGCAGAGTGGGCTGAGCTGTGGCAGCGCGCTAAATTTGATTTACAGAGTGAGGGAGATCGAGCGAGCAAGAGCGACATGTGCGGTCGCAGCGAGCAAGCTTAACGCCCGGAGAAGCCGCGAGAGCGGCACCGGAGGGCTTATAACAAAACAGCTTGTTATATTTCGTTATTAAGCAGCAAAGTATCTTGCTTATCCAACTCTCCATTTTTCCGGGTCAGCTTAAGCGGGATGTTGTTGTCCAAACCTAAATCAATGTACTCCAGGCAGTCCCTAAACTGTCCTATAACTGGCATTACCGATGCCAATCGTCCGAGACGCCGAGTAAGTGTCGAGTCCGGAGCACCTATTCTTAAGCAAAGAGCACCGTCCTTAACAGCTATATCTTGCCCATTCCTCATATCAACGTATTCAACCGGCTGACCAGTCTGATTAGCAATAAATGATACCCAGCTAGCCCACTGTCCAACCTGGGCACCCGTCAGCTTCAACTGTGGAGAACCATAGACGACAAACTTTGGTTGAGCTATTAGCGGAAAGTCCTTTATTGGAATAACTCTTCCAGTTTCTGAGATTACATGGTCAGGAGGATAGCCAGGGCCACACGAAAGGCTTGCCCAAGGAAACTCCTCAAGCACATGTACCACCAGTTGAGGCCGTGGGAAAAGATAGCGTCTTACAAAAGCATGTCTTACCGCCTCCAGCGACTGGACTTGTGTTGCCATACGTTGTGGGTTCAACCTATATAGAGGCTTACCAAGGGAGTTGGCAAGTACACCTCGTACCTGTTCTGGTGACACAACCTGATTGCCATGAACAACAATATCCCTGTCAATATCAGACAGACACCATGGTAAATACACAAAGCAGCTCACACCACACCCAGCAAGAAGACAAAGGAAAAAATATCTTAAAACCTGTCGACGCAGGCGAGCATAGCGTGTTAGTTTGCGGCGTTCTCGGCGCCCTTTAATCCAATCTTGTCGTCTTTGCACACAAGTCATTGCAAACGGCGTGCCTCCCTTAGCAAAGAAACAACATCAGCCGTCCCACGAAAAACCTCTCTAGCAGGGCCAGTAAGCCTGACCCTATTATCATTTTCAGTCCACTGGACATCCAAAACCCCTCCTGGCAATTCAATTTGGGATTTTCTTTCCAAGACCATCTCCAATACACCTGCAACTAAAACTGCTGCTGCACCACTAGCACAAGCAAGCGTCTCGCCGCAACCTCGTTCCCAAACAAAAACCTGAGCATAGTTTGGGCTTACCTTTTGCACAAACTCTACATTAACTCCTTCTGGGAAAATAGGTAAGGACTGAATCAGTGGTGCTACATGGTGGTACTGACTCACATCAAGCTGGCTATTAAAAAGCACACAATGCGGGTTGCCCATGCTCACACAAGTTGCCTTCAGTTTTAGGCCATCAATGTCCAACGACTCACCTACCACTTGATCCCGCGGTGGTCCAGCCACAGGTATACATGTACTTTCTAGAATAGGCTGTCCTAAATCTAAGGTTATGTGATCTTGGTCTTTGAACAGAATATTTACAGGGCCAGCCCCCGTATATACACTGAATGCTTTCTTATCAACTAATTTCTCACGCACAGCTAAAAGCGCTAAACACCTCAAGCCATTGCCACACATAGCAGAAGGCGATCCATCAGAGTTTGTAAAAACCCAGCCAAGGTCACATTCCTGAGATGACTGATCCAAAACTACAATAAGACCATCCGCCCCCACCCCCCAGTGGCGATCACACAACACTTGCGCCAGCTTACCCATAAGCAAGCGCCACTCAAGGTGCAACACTACATCGAGCTCAAGGACAGATAGCTCTGACTGTTTGAGCACTACAAAATCATTTCCTAACGCCTGCATTTTGACAAAAGGCAAACTGCCCTTTGTCTGTTGACCCAACTGTCTGTCGTGACACATCACCAAGAAACACCCTCATGAGCCATCTGATTATAGCCTTTCCACCTTGACATGAGGCTTGTTTGACCATCATTCAGGTAGAATAGCTTGAGTCTTTTCTGACAAAAACATTTAGGTTGGTTAAGCCTTATGCGCGTATACCTTTCCGTTGACCTCGAGGGCATTAGCGGAATAGTCCATTCTAGTCAGACCCAGCCAGGGGAACCAGGCTATCAAAGAGCCATTGAGCTAATGCATGCTGATACTAACGCTGTCATCCAGGGAGCCTTAGCTGCAGGTGCAAGATCGATATTAGTTAATGACGCACACTGGGACATGCGTAACCTGTGCACAGAACTGCTCCATCCTCAAGCCACCTTAATCACTGGCTGGCAGAAGCCATTTTCGATGATGTCTGGAGTCAATGAGGGCTCAGATGTAGCTGTATTTGTGGGCTATCACGCAGCCGCTGGTTCTGCCAGAGGAGTGTTAAGTCACACTTATCGCTCGCAGGTCTTCCTGGAAGTAAAGCTTAATGGCAGGACTGCTGGCGAAACTCTTTTAAACGCTGCCTTGGCTGGCTGGTTTGGCGTACCAGTAGCACTGATTACCGGTGACGATGCACTTTGTAAAGAAGCCCAAGAAGGCCTTGGACCAGTAGCTACAGTTGAGGTTAAAAAGGCTGTTTCACGTTATGCAGCGGTGTGCCAGCCACACCAGCAGGTTTTAGATGCGCTGGTAGGGCAAACTACCGAGACACTAAAACAGCCGGGCTCCTGGCAGTTGATTGTCCCTCCACGGCCGTCAACATTAACCATAAC
>JACQVM010000168.1 GCA_016209785.1 Candidatus Melainabacteria bacterium
AACAATGGTTGCAGCAACAACCGTAAGGGGCCCTGTCGGACCAGACACCTGCCCTGGGGTACCACCAAACAAGGAGGCAAAGATACCACAAGCAATGGCACCATAAAGTCCTGCAGCAGCCCCCAACCCTGACGCCACGCCAAAACCAAGAGCAATTGGCAGTGCCACAATGGCAGCCGTTAGTCCACCTAGCAAATCACCTTTGACGTTCGATAGAAATCTTTCTCTGATTATCTGACGTAACTTTTCCATGGCAGTCCTCTTTAGCTAAGGCGTGGCTCTCGGCACGCCTTGGTTAACCAATCCAACGTACTAGCTAAGCCTTACTGGAGCACCACCGGTGATGCGCACCTTCAATTCCTTGAGACGCTCAGCAGCAGCATCAATAGTTTCTGGGTACTTGGCACAGCAAAAGCGAATACGCTGGGTGGTTGTGCCTGGACGATAAAAGCAATAGCCAGCAACGGTCGCCAAGCCAAACTGCCGCAGAAGGTACTCCCAACACTGGCGATCATTGTTCAAACCCATGTGCGAGCAGTCAGTAAAGAGGTAGTAGGTTCCTTCAGGTTTTCTTAGCGTAAAACCTGCATCGCTAACAACTGTCATAAGCTTGTCGCGCAGCCCCTGATATTTCGTAGACATCCCCTTGTAAAAGTCGGCAGGCAAATCAAGTGCTACAACGGCTGCCTGCTGCAAAGGAGATGGAGCAGCAAGTGTCAGGTAGTCGTGCACATGCCGAATTGCCTTGCTCAACGGCTCAGGTGCCGCAAGATAGCCTAAGCGCCAGCCAGTTACACTAAATGTCTTAGACAGCCCACTGAGAGTTACGGTGCGGTCTTCCATTCCTGGCAGCGAAGCTAGGCTAATGTGCTGGTGCCCGTCATAGACCATGTACTCGTACATCTCATCGCAGACCGCCAGTACTCCCCACTTCTGGCAGAGGCTGCCGATGAGCTGCAGCTCATGACACGTCATCACCCTACCGGTGGGGTTGTGCGGGGTGTTGATAAGAATGGCACGCGTGTGCCGATTAAAAGCCCCCTTAAGCTCACGCTCGTCAAATGTCCAGTCCGGCTCGTGTAGCCGGACATATCGTGGCGTGCCACCAGCCATAATGACATTGGCGTGGTAGTTTTCGTAGAAAGGCTCAACAATGATTACTTCATCACCTGGGTTGACCGTGGCTAGCAGCGTGGCATTGAGTCCCTCGCTTACACCACAAGTGACGGTAATTTCTGTATCCGGGTTAGCAACGATGCCATTGTATTGGGCAAGCTTTCGAGCAATTGCTTGACGCAGTGCCAAGTATCCCCAAGTGTTTGAGTACTGGTTGAAGTCAGCATCAATAGCAGCCTTGGCAGCATCTTTGAGAACCTGTGGTGCCGGGTACTCAGGCAAGCCCTGCCCAAGGTTGATGATCTTAGCTTGCCTAGATAGCTCCTCTACCAGGCGAGCTGCATCACGAATGTTGGATTCACGAATAAGCATGGCACGATCGGAGATGCTTGGACTGCCTGCATTAGACGAGCACCAACCAATGCGGGAAAGCAGATCTTGCAAGCTTTCCATTGAGAACATGATGTGCCCCCACCCACCTTAAGGTGGTGAAGTAGTTGTTAAGAGAAAGCTACAACCTACACCAGCCATACCTTGCACAAAAAACAAGTCTGGTTAAGCTTAGAGGTACTCTGATCTTGGTTTTACTAAACTGTTAAGGGTTTCAAGGATAGGCAAATCAACGACAAACGATTGAGCCTAGCAAATAGCCACTTGTTACTTTCAAGGCCTAATCTCTGACAACTGAGCTATGTAAAGCTCTAGAAGCTGGTCCTGCCTGAATTCACAAGCTGCGCTAGGTATAAATCAAGCAAGCTAAAAGAAAACTGCCGTCGAGGTCAAGTCCCCGCCCTTAAGGGCGGGGTGCTTACAAGGAATGCGGCAGGGGCTTGAACCCTTGCCGCATCTACCGCTGAAAGACCCCGGCGTTAACGCCGGGGTCTGCCCGCCAGGGATGAGCTAACCCTTAGGCAGCACTACCCAAGTAATGCCCCTCAACATCCAGCTCACGCAAAGCTGCCAACTCTTGTGCTGTGGGGGACTGTGTCTCCGGCACATCGCCAGATATATTTAGTTGCCAACCTAAACTAGACTGAATTTCATTGAGACTTACGCCTGGGTGCCTAGCAGCAAGAATCATCTGCTGATCGGCATTAAATTCATAAACACCCAAGTTGGTTATTACTTCTCTGGGACCACCTCCAGGCAAGCCCAAGTTCTGCCTTTCATTTTTCCCATTCAAGAATCCTGGACTAGTTATAAAGTCAACTTTTGGAGGAAAGCGCTTCTTGTCCTGCCTAGTCATAATGATTGTACGCTTGGCATGGATAGCAATTTCACAAGCACCACCGCTTCCAGGTAATCTAACCTTGCATTTAGCATAAGGTCCAATCACCGTAGAGTTAATATTGCCAAAGCAATCTATTTGTGCCCCTCCTAAAAATCCAACGTCCACCAGCCCACCTTGTAAGTAAAAGTTGAAAAGCTCAAACATGGAACAGACTACCTGAGCATTTTCCGCTAAAACCGAATCCCCGATAGAAAGGGGTAATCTCTGGGGCCGTGAACCAACAACCCCCGATTCAAAGATAAGTACAAGATTAGGGGCATGCAGTTTCAGTGCCAGGCACGCTGCCAAATTAGGCATTCCTACCCCAACCAGCACCCTCTCACCATCGGCCAGCCGCCGAGAGGCCTCCACCACCATCATCTCGGAGTCTGTATACTGCAAAACCATAGCCTGTCCAACTACTTACAAGCACACGGTAACACAAGTTGGTTGCGTATGCTATCTTAAACTCGAATAACAACGTCAGGCAAGCAATGCCTGCTAAACAATTCCTGGTATGTCGTCGTAGCATAAGTTAAGTTATGACCCATAAAACAGCCTATCTGTGGGGATCAGTATCAAGTTTCTCGGGGCCTTTGGCAGCATGGCTCCTACAGAAAGGCTGGCACGTACACATTGCAACCAAGCCCCCTCTCAATGTCTTTGCCTTAACTCCTCTTGACCTGCCCTCGTCAGCACAAATATCTCTGGAGAAAGCGTTGGGCGGACACAATGAACTAAGAACTTTCCAGGATCGCCTTAAGTTTCTGGAAACAAGCTTGCCAGACAAAGGCACCATATACGATGCAGCCATCTTCTGTGGGTTGCCACCAAACTTTGACGAACCCAGAGCTCCCCGTGCTCCCTGGGCAGCAGGAGAGCTGGGTCCCATCGCCAAGCATCTTAAAGGCGTACCATTTTTCCTTGTTTCCTCTTTATGGGCTGGTGTTCAGTCAGACGGAGTAGTGCCCGAAGAGATTGAATTTCAACGCCGCAAGCCAGTAAGCCATTGGGAAGGCGTCTGTCAGCAGTATGAGCAAAAATTGCTCAAATCACTGCCCCATCTGGAGTCCCCTTGGCACCTCATCCGCCTGCCCATTATCTCAGGGCACAGTACAAGCGGTAAATCGCAGAACTTCTCCGGGTTATTCACATTGTTACATCTGTGCGCCAAACATAAAGACACCCAAGACTTCATCCCAACTAAAGAGCATCGCGACGAGCTACAGTTAAGCTACAATCCTGATTCGACTCTTTGGTTTTTGCCCATTGACTTTGCTGTTTATCTTTTCTGGCGGCTGCTGGAGGACATTCACAGACCTCGAATCTGCAATCTGGTGTCAACTCAGGCTACATTAAACCGTGAGTGGCTTGAATATTTAGCTCGAGCTTTGGGCTATAGCACGGTAGCACGTGCAGATAAGGACACCTACCCACTGCCAGGCATTCTTCGTAAAATGCTCAAGGACAACATGCTTGTTAAAACCAGAAGTCTTTTCGAGGTGTCCGGACGCTATCAACAAACAGCCGCTAAGCTTGATGAGGCTTACTTTCAAGAGATGCTGTTGTTTGGCAAGTCTAACAACTGGGGCAACCCAGTAGTTCAAGAACACGCCGGACAAAAGCTAATATTTTCCACCCAACTGGCCCGAACTTACTTTGAGGAGTTTTTGCCTTATTTTCTCGGCAAGGACAAGCTCACTACGGTCACCGCGCATGATACCACACTTGGTTTTTGCATTGAAGATTCCGAGAGACTTGCCTGGATATTAAGATCGGACAATGGAAAGGCGCTGGTTGAGTCATTTAACCCTGTCAACAAGAAACCTCATCTACTTTTTAGGTTGACCGGATCAACCATGGTACGTCTTATTTCCAACCAGCTTTCCCTCCACAAGGCACTCTTGTTGCAGCAAGTACATTTAGAAGGCTCCTTACTTGATGCCTGGCGAGTTAGCAACGCCATGGATGCTTTCTTTAAAGAACATCCATACAAGCCTACTGACACTAAGGACTGCTGCGCAGCGCATGCAGCATATTAGTCCTTGTGTCACGAGCGGTTGCCAGTCAATCGACCGGAAGCCGCAGCCGTCTTTCGTTTGTTCCCATTGTTTTTGCTCACAGCAGCTCCCCGGCCGTTACGGGCATTACAACTCACCATTTCTTGCATCAGGTTAGCCATCTCAATTGCTGCCAGAGCAGCATCAGCACCTTTGTTTCCTGCCTTGGTCCCGGCCCGTTCTACAGCCTGCTCAATGGTGTCAGAAGTTATAACACCAAATATAGTGGGCACCCCAGTCTCCAATGCCACATGCGCAATACCTTTTGCACATTGTCCGGCAACATAATCAAAGTGTGGCGTAGCACCACGAATAATGGCACCCAGGCAAATTACTGCATTATAGTTATCCGTTTGTGCCATCTGCCTTGCTACAAAAGGAATCTCATAGGCTCCCGGACACCAAATAACATCAATTGCCATGTCGTCAGCTCCATGACGGACTAGCGTGTCCATGCAGGCACTAAGCAAGCGCGAAGTAATGAACTCATTAAAGCGGCTCACCACAATAGCAAATCTTAGTTGTGTAGCCACCAATTGAGCAGAGATAATTCTTGGCATAGATACGTCTCTCCTTGTCAAACGCTAGCATCAATGTTGGAGTGTTGAGTGCGAGCTGTTTGTGTCGTCAGCTCCGAAATACCTTGGTTGGAGCCACCCAACTGGCTGACTTGGTCAAGTCCTTCCAGCCAGTGCCCAAGCTTTTCCTTTTTTGTTAGCAGGTAGCTGAGATTGTGACTGTTGCAGGCTGGTGGCAAGCTTACTCGGCTAGTCACTTCCAGTCCATAACCTTCCAGTCCAACAATCTTTCTTGGGTTATTGGTAATTATGCGCACAGAAGAAAGCCCTAAATCATGGAGTATTTGAGCGCCTACACCATAATCTCTTAGATCTGGCTTAAATCCAAGTGATTCATTGGCCTCAACCGTGTCTTGCCCGGTGTCTTGCAAGGCATAAGCCTTTATCTTATTAAGCAAGCCAATCCCGCGTCCTTCTTGCCTTAAATACACCAAAACACCTTCGCTTTCCTGAGCAATCATGGCCATAGCAGCCTCAAGTTGTGGCCCACAATCACAGCGCAAACTTGCAAGCACATCACCAGTCAAGCATTCACTGTGCACACGAATTAAGACATTCTTCCTGCCGCAAACCTCTCCTTTAACCAAAGCAAGATGTTCACGTCCATCAAGCTGATTGCGATAGGCATGAAGCTGAAAAGCACCATAAGCTGAGGGGAACATTGCTGAAGCTTCACGTACCACAAAACG
>JACQVM010000169.1 GCA_016209785.1 Candidatus Melainabacteria bacterium
CTACGACCACAAGTACATCTACTCCAATGTTGGCTACAATCTCAAGGCAACTGATATGCAGGCAGCAATTGGTCTAGCTCAGCTTGAAAAGGTATCTAGGTTTATTGAAGCTCGGCGGCATAACTTCTGGAGACTCTATGCTGCTCTGAAGTCTTTTGAAGATTATTTGATACTGCCTTGCATTCATCCCAAGGCCAATCCTTCGCCATTTGGTTTTCCACTGACGGTACGAAACGGCATTGATCGCAGTCAATTAATTCAGCACCTTGAACAAGCAAGAATTGAAACCAGGCTTGTCTTTGGCGGTAATATCCTTCGGCAGCCAGGTTTCCAGCACATCGAGCGCCGGGTGCATGGAAGCCTCGACCAATCTGACACCATTATGTACAACACATTATTTGTAGGTGTGTATCCTGGCATTACAGACGAAATGATTGACTATATGGCAAACACAATCATTCAATTTCTGGTCCAAGCTAAGTCTTCTCGGATTGCTGCATCGTGTTAGTCATCTAGCTATAGAGGTAGTACATGGCGCCCACAATATCAGTATGCATACCAACATACAACAGCCAGCTTTATATTGGTCAGGCTATTGAAAGTGTATTGGAGCAAACATACCAGAACTATGAGCTTATCATTACAGATAATGGTTCTGCGGACAACACCGAAAAGATATGTCAGGAGTTTGCTCAGTTAGACAAGCGCGTCAAGTTCTATCGTTTTGATTTCAATGTAGGCAATTACGGCAACCTGAATCGGGGAATTGAGCTATCACAAGGTAAGTATGTCAAGTTCCTCTGCAGCGATGACATGCTCGATCCATCCTGCATTAGCAAAATGCTTCAAGCATTTGAAGCACATCCGCAAGTAACGCTAGTAGGCTGTGCCCAAAAGCAGATAACAGCTAGCGGAGAGCTGGATAGAATCCTCACTGCCTATAAC
The DNA here is from genome assembly GCA_016209785.1 of Candidatus Melainabacteria bacterium. Classification (GTDB taxonomy): domain Bacteria; phylum Cyanobacteriota; class Vampirovibrionia; order Obscuribacterales; family Obscuribacteraceae; genus JACQVM01. The sequence goes on from JACQVM010000169.1 coordinate 946, forward strand.
AGACCACAAGTTATCCGGGGGCGTACAGCAGCCAAGGACCTGCTCCTCAAGATGTCCAATGACATAGGAGCGCCACCGTCTGTAATGGCTAGAAAACAAGATTGTGGTACTGGTTTTAATCGTAGTTACTTATACTGTGGTGATATGGATTTGTGGTGTCGCTTATTGCTGAAGGGCGATTATTGTTACATCCATGAGCCACTGTCAATCCTCAGGTTGCATGATGGTACTGCGACTGCCGCCACATTTAAAACTATGTTGCTTCTAGCAGACATGCTCAAGTTTCGTGAAGACTACCGACAACTGATGTTTGAAGAAGGCATTTCCAGCTATGTGTGGGATACCAGAGTCGATGAACTTATCATGAATTACGTAGATTACATACTGCTTGAGCAAGGACTTACCATCAATGAGGTAAAAGCTGCATCCCAAAGACTTATCAGTATGGCTGGAGAGGATATGGTCTCAACGATTTTGGAAGCACTAAGCGTATTGGTCTTTTATGCTTTCAAGAGAACTCATGAACTCAACATAGAGGCTCGCTGGTTAAAAGGACAAGTTGGTAATCTGGAGCGAGAAATGAACCTCATGACCCAAACCAAGGTCTGGAAGATGTCCGAGCCATTTCGCGCACTAAGAAACAAGCTTACTGCCGTTGGTCGCAAGAAGTAGAGTTATCTCAATCACCAGTTCTTGCTGTCCGCCTCATAAGGCAATCAACAAGCTTGTTGAGTCTAACTAGTCCTTCGGTCCTTCCACAACTAAACATTCGATGCCAAGCCTGGCGACACAGTTCCACGGACTCCTTTCTAGAAAATGTGGCTGATAAAAACAATGCATCCGCCACTTTCTCTGGCTCGTCGTAAACAGTTAAGAATTTATGGCAAGTGGGCTCTATATAGGTTTCAACTCCTAGTTTTGGACGACTGTTGCTCCTTTGGAAATTCAGTGAAACTGTAGGTACCCCAGCATATATTGCCTCACCAAGCACGGTAGATTCACTGGCAATAAGGCAATCAGCTGCATCTAAAGTCAACTCGGCATCCGTAGCCAACCTAACGGTGTAGCCATGTTGTTCTAGTTCAAAGAACTCTGCAAGTGGATACTGTTTTCGACTGTAACTAAAGTAAGGCTCATTGGTTGGTGCTGGATGATACCGCAAGTACAAAATTCTCTTTTCCTAGGGTATTTTTGGGCCAAAACTTTTAGGCTTTGGCTCATCCGAGCTAAGTTTTCCTGTGGGGTAGGCATCTTATAGCGAAATATGTCGTAATTGAGCGCATAAACCAATACTTCGCTATGACTATCAATAAACAATTTCTGCCGAGCTTGCTCACGTCGCCCCTCAAGAATCTCCAAGTCAGGAAACTGCTCAGCACTTAGTGAACCCACCTCCAGGAGTTTGTCCTCTGCTAAACCAAGATCTTGGAAATAAGCCTTATCAACACTACCCCGAACAAGGACATAATCGGCCTCAAGAAAGAGGTCTGACATGGGATCACCAAATGGATATCCATGACACAAATACAATACAGGTGGGCGAGCCTCCCTAGGAACATCAAGCAAGGTAAGGGCAAGCGGCGACTCTGCTGCACCAATAATTAACAAATCAAAATAATGCTGCTCCAGAAACTTGCCCAGCCCTATCTGTGCTTGAGCATTGTACGTTACCTGTGACACGAGCCACTGTTTATTAGGAAATCTAGACCAAAACTCCTGCGGCAATTTGTCTAACTCAGTCGCAACACAATCTTCCAATGCTTTTAGATACTCATAAGGGCGATCCGACCAGGTTTTAGCAATGATTTCCGGGTAATCTAAATCTTCAATTTGGCAAGCTCCCATAAGTGCATCAACTATAAACCGCTTAGGTTCAGAGTTAACGTTCACCAGAAGTCCTACCTTGGGAAGCATGCTTTTGAAACTGTAAGTAAGTTTGGCGTTAGGAGAGTTCATAAAGGGCACTGCAAAGTAGCACATATGACGCAAAACACCACCCACGGGACCTTTAACTGTCGCACATAGCTCTAAGTAATCAATAAGTTGCTCGGCAAGAGAGGTCAAAATGGGATGGTCCTGGCGCAATATCTTGAGCTTGTCTAACTGGTTGTGACGAAGCATCAAAAAGAACCGATCAAAAAAACGTTCAAACTTACCGGTCGCGCCATCGGACTGTTGAACCTCAGCATCTCGGACACACTCCTGGCTTGACGGATTCGCAGGATGCACACCACTCAGGTACTTGTCCATTTCCAGCTTAACAATGTCCTGCACGCAGGCATTATGGCCATTGTCTGAACGATCGCGACTCACAAGTACTTCTTTCAAGACAGACCTTACAGAATGAGGAATTAGCTGCTTTATGGTTCTTAGCATCATTGGTCTCTAGAAGACGTACTGCAAGTCATGAGGTCTGGACTTCTGCGTAACCAGCTCGTTAATCTGGACAAGCTCAGGTTTGGCTAACAATAAATTTCGCACATCAAAACAACTAAAATTCGGCTTGGTTGGATAGAGTTCTTGAAAAATCAACGAAACAAACTCAAAGTCCTTGGCTTCATCCACACACCAACGCCACTGAGGAAAGGACATTTCATCTTCGGCTGTGACATTGTATGTAACGAACTGATCTAGGTTTTCCCGAATAAATAAGGTTACATGCTCTCTATGCCTTGCTTGAAGCTTCATCTGGCAAATGTTTTTCAGAACAGCAAGAGAAGCCACTTCACAATCAAGCCCCCGCGGATAAGTGTATGTAAGAACATTGCTTACATAATCAGGCTCTCTCATAGACTTAAATGTATCAACAACCTTATCTATGATCCTGCAATCCGTCAATGGGCAATCTGCAGTGATGCGCACTACAGTTGAAGCACCAACAGAATCCGCCGCACCTATATAGCGTGACAAGACATCTTCAAGACTACCCCTGAAAATCTTAATGTCGTGCTCCATGCACAAAGCTTCTAGACTATCATCTGAACCTTCGTTGGAGGTAGCAACAACAACCTGGTCAATACTGTCTGCCCTTTTCACCCGCTCCACCACCTGCAGAAGCATAGGTTTACCGGAGATAGGCAGCAGTACTTTGCTGGGCAAGCGGCTTGAGCTCATCCTGGCCTGTATTATTGCAGCAGTCAAGCCTTGTGTGGTCATCGACTAGACGATATCCTCTCCAAAAGGCAGACTTGGTCGACTAGATCTGGTCCACCCTCTGGATTAGCATATCTTAAGTGCCGCACCTCTACTACTTGAAGATCAGCAAACTGCTTAAGATACGCGTCCATGAAGTTCATCTTCCACATCAAGCCATGGTTGCCCCTATAAGTAAGTTCTTCTGGGGACTCTGAGTAATATTCGTGCAAGAAAATATAGCGACGTGTTGAGCGATGAATCTCCGTAAGCGCCCGTGGAAGGTCGCTGGGATGAATGTGTATCAAAACACCATTAGTCATCACAACGTCAAAGTAAGCGTCCTTAAAGACTATATCAAAAGCTGAGCCTGGAAGAAAATGAATCTCTGGTGAGCGGGACTTGCCGATCTCCCGTGCATACGACATTGGCTCCACACCGTAAAGCTCCAAACTTCCCGCAAGTCTTCTTAACAGGCTAAGCTGAATACCAATGTTTGAGCCCACCTCAAGAATTCTGGCATCAGCTGTTATTCTGGACAGAAGAATATCGCGAAAAAGATCTGATTTTGTGACACCGTCAAAACGCTGGGCCAACACCTTGTCCAGATCTTCCGGCGAAAGTGAATTGCGCTCAGTGTACTGCTGACCAAACTCTGCGGACCACGCAGCTAATTGCTGTGTCATCTTCGTCTGCTCCATTACTTACTCTCCTTACCGTCTTGGCATTTCCTTGCTCGACTAGCTTACCCATTGAGTCAGGCTCTCGCCAACATCTTATTAACCAATCGCCATGCTCTAGAGACTGGCGATAGCTTACGCCGTTGCTCTTTCACAATCCGTTCAACAACATCCACAACAGTTTTGTTTCCATCACCTTTTTCTAGGGCAACCCAGGAACCGATGGAAGCCCTTGCTTGCTGTCTCAGCAGGCTCAGCAAGTGCTCATCACTGAGAACTGCTTCCAACTGGTAAGCCAGCTTGGAAACTGCATGTACCTTTAACACACCCTCGTATTCCCCAAATATGTCTTCGACAACACAACATGAAAGCGACATGACTGGCTTATTGGCCAAAAGTGCTGGAATTGCCACATCTGACTCCAGGCAGATCAGCAAATCCATCTTTTGCATTAAATCCTCATCAACACTTGCCACTAGCCGGGGTTGGCAATCCAGCCTTTTAAGC
>JACQVM010000182.1 GCA_016209785.1 Candidatus Melainabacteria bacterium
AAAAACAACCCAAGCCACACGGAGGGCATCTTGAAAAGTGACTGCAGCCCAAGTTCAGACGCAGCGTTCGACAGGCGAACCAAGTCTCCCTAAAAGATCCTCTTCCCGACGTTCAATTTGAGGTCATTTTGCAGGATGAACAAACTAAGAGTGAGAGCACAAGTTCCGAATGACTGCTACAAACCCCTAGCTGGATGTTTGGCTTTCCCAAAAGCAGTGAAACTGATTGGTCAGTGCTTTATACCTTTATCTTAATCCACATGCCGGACTGATAACGCCAGGCAACCAGAAGCCCCATGATAATTACAGAACCTGTCATGGCAATCCAGGCACCGGTCGGTCCAAGCGCTAACCCAAGGGCTAAGATCCAGGCTAGCGGCAGGCGGACAATCCAATTAGCAAATACACTAATCCACATTGGCATACGGGTATCACCAGCACCCTGTAGTGCACCACTTAGAATCATTGCCAAGGCCAAGAAAGGCTCAGACAGCGCATTTATCCTTAGATAGCTTGCTGCATAACTTATTGTTTGTTTGTCCTGGCTCATTAACTGAGCACAGGGTTCAGCTAATATGAAAAGTAATGTAGCCAGAATCAGCATCATTACAATCCCAATAGCTGTAACGTTCCAGCCTGCCTGGACAGCACGGCGAAGGCGTCTTGCGCCTAAATTTTGCCCAACAATAGGTGAAACTGCCATACTTAAGGCCATTAAAGGCATGAAGATAACACCCTCTACCCTCATACCAATGGCCCAAGATGCCAACGCTTCAGTAGGATGGGTGCACCGAGACAATATGAAGAAAAGCACAAACACAGCAGCAGCCCAACTTAAGCGCTGACATGCTGATGGAAGCCCTACATTCAATATACGCTGCAGGATTGGCAAACGCGGGGGCCAAAGGCCAATCAGACTCTGTCTAAGCGGAGAGAGTCCCAGTTGCCAAATAGCTATGATACTACCAGCGATGCCGCCAGCAATAGTCGAGAATGCTATACCTTTGACACCAAGCCCAGGAACAGGCCAGTTGCCCAGCACTGTCAAATAATCGCCAGCAACCGTTATGGCCGTCATTACTATAACCACTACCAGCGGTGTCTTGGCATCACCAATCGCGCGAAAAGCAGCATTGACAATGGATACTATGCTAAATGGAATAAGATAAAAGCCAAAGATGCTTAAATATAATTGCCCCTGTTTAATTACTTCAGCCGACGAGGTGAACAGCGGCAAGATAAGTTGTGCTATAGCAAGCCCCATCAGCGACATGACAATACCTAAAACTGCGGCTAACAACAAGGACTGAGAGGTGGCAGTAATTGAGTCGGCAGTTTCACCAGAGCCAAAAGATCTTGAAACAATAGCTGTAGTGCCCACGCTCACTGACATAGCAAAAATCATAAAGAGAAACATAACCTGCTCAGACAGCCCAACAGCAGCTTGAGCTGCCGAACCTAAAAAGGCAGCCACTTGAATATCTGCAACACCCACAACAGAGCCTGCGACCATGGTCAACATAAGCGGCCAGGACATATTGCAAATAGCAGCCCACAGACTTCCCTGGGTAAGCTGTGTCTGGGTTGAGCTGGCTTTCTCTTTATCGGGCGAAAGACACATTGCACCATTGTAAATGGTTTATAGGAATTCTCTGCATGACAGGCAGTCCAATCTCTCCTAGAATGTAATGCTTGTCCAATAATGTTCTCCCAACCAAAAGACTTGAACAAAGCTCACGTGTCTACATCTGACAATTGCGCTATCTGCCTCAGACAGTTACCTAATTCCGGTAGCAGCGCCAGTATTGTTTATAAAGACAACTTGTGGATTATGCGACATTCCACTGAAACCAACATACTGGGGTATCTAGTTTTAGAATCGTGTCGCCACTTTCTTGATTTGTCTTATTGCAGTCCTGCCGAATGTAGTTCATTTGGACATGTACTTTCTACAGCAATTAAGGCACTTCGAGTAGTACTGCCTTGTGAGCGAGTCTATACCTTCACGCTAGCTGAACAGGTTCCCCATTTCCATGTACACATCATACCTAGAACCGCCACGTTTCCCAAAGCTTATCGTGGACGAGGTATACTTTCATATCCTCTTTATCCTGCAGCAAACATATCCTTGGTGTCCGAAGCAGTTGCCCGCCTGACTTGCCAGTTCCGAAAGTATTCTCAACAAAACACTGCTCAGTAAGCTTGCGTCAACCCAGAAATGTCTATGGTTTTGCCCCCTGCTGCCTGCTGGCTTGCAGTAGCAGACACTACAATAGACTCCTTATGGGATATAAGTTCAGCTCGCCGCGACTCTGTTAGAGGCAACTGTTGAATAGTACTACCAGTACCTCTCAATAAATGAGTTTGGTGCCAAGTGGTACCGACAAGCGTAGATCTTGTTGGAGTAACGTTGCTACCCATGGATTGATCCAGAGCTGTTACTGTTTTGAACTGAGCAGCAACACCCGTGCTAAAGTTGTCGGCCTTAAATTCGGTTGTGAAGCTTCGTTTAGGATGAGGTCCTACATCTGAAATGGTGAGCTTCAGCCAGCCAGGTTTATCACTTCTTCTTACAGACATTGAGACAGTATCCCCAGGATGCCAATACAATTCTTCCTTTGCTGGCGCATTATCCCATTTACCTGATAGCCAAAAAGGGCGCCAGGCTCTGTTAGCCTGAGACACCTTGCCGGACTTATCGACAGTAGGTTCCCAAGACAACCCGGCATCTATTTCTTGTCCGGCAGCATTGCCACCCATATAAATTGTAAAGCCATCAAGTGGCTTGCTGGTTGTCTTGTCAACCCGGTTGGGATCCAGGTGCGGGGTGCCTAGTGTCACCACTGCCGTAATGCCAGCCCATTCAGGGTCCCAGCTTGACGCTTCCTTTATGTAATACGATCCCGGGAATAACTCGATGCTTCGAGGCGGTGGAACCTCGGGGGGTTGTTCAGGAGAGTTGGTATCAAGTGCAAACTGCTTGGTCTTATTAGTGAGTCCTTGCTGGAATTGCTTAAGCTCCTCCGTGATAAAGTCTTCGGCCTGCTTGTATGTGCTTGCAAGGCTCTCAGCAAGCTTTTGTCCAATGGCAGCAAAATCAACCATCCCATTATCCTTTTTCTGGTCTCCACTGCTTACTCTGGGTTGAGTGGTTGTCTCCCGAGGTACAGGTAGGCTTGCACTAGAACCAGTTACATGCGGTTTTGGGGTGATTGTAGCCAACCCCATACGTTGCTTGAAGAGACTTTCCAGAGTCGGAATCTCTTGTTGAGCAGGCAAAATGTATGCCTTTCCTGTGTAACAAATTGGCGCAACAAACTCACGTCTGCCATTACGAGTCACCACTTGCGGTGTTAAGCCGTTAGCCTGGTATATTGCACCTAAAGAAGGTTGGCCCTTATACTTTTCTTGTGCCAAGTCCCAAAGAGTATCACCATCTTGAAGACGGACGGTTGTTCTTTCATTGGCCGAGCCAACACCATGAACATCACCGCTTGACGTATACTCAGCCCTCGTCAACTTTGTTGGTGCGTGAGTTGAAGACTGCGGTTTGCTGGATGTAGGCAACGCATCCTCATACAAACTCCGTCCTGCCTCATGTCCTTTGTCTGCACTAGAATGGCCATCTTTTTCCGGTATGAATTCTGGCATAACAATCCCCTCAATGCTGCGACTGGCTTGCCGCAGTTATCACATTGCTCTAGCTTGTCCCCA